>QHXD01000324.1:0-14806 GCA_003223895.1 Acidobacteriota bacterium | reverse complement strand
TGTCGGTGAGCCGTGCGCGCGTCTCCATGCCTCCGGGATCCGATCCGTGATCCGGTTCGGTGAGTCCGAAGCATCCGATCTTCTCTCCCCTGGCCAGAAGCGGCAGCCACTTTCGCTTTTGTTCTTCGGATCCGAAAGCAAAAATCGGATACATGACCAGCGCGCCCTGCACGCTCACGAAACTGCGGAGGCCGCTGTCTCCACGTTCCAGTTCCTGCATGACGAGCCCATACGCGACGTTATTCATATTCGCGCAGCCGAACTCTTCCGGAAGGTTTCCGCCGAACAAGCCCAATTGAGCCATTTCGGGAATCAGTTCCTTCGGAAAGGTCGCGTTTTCGAAATGTTTGTCGATGATCGGGATCACTCTCTCGTCGACAAAACGGCGCACGGTATCGCGCACCATGCGCTCTTCATCGGTGAGCAGATCGTCGATTCGATAAAAATCGACACCCTTAAATGGCATCGGACCCTCCAGATAAAAGGCTATCATAGGCCGCATGAGACCGGATTCTGCGATCGCGATTGTCGGCGAGCTGCGACGCCATGGACATGAAGCCTATCTCGTTGGGGGATGCGTGCGCGACATGGTAATGGGGATCGAGCCGGCCGACTACGACATCGCAACCAGTGCCCTGCCCGAACAGATCACGAAGATCTTTCCGAGAACCGAGAGCATTGGCGCGCAGTTTGGAGTCGTGCTGGTGATATACAAAGGGCGTGCATTCGAGGTTGCAACGTTTCGCTCCGACGAGGCCTATGTGGATGGAAGGCGGCCGACCGGCGTCGTTTTTACGGACGCGAAACAGGATGTCCTGCGGCGAGACTTCACGATCAACGGGCTGCTTTACGATCCCTTTGAGGAGCGCGTAATCGACTATGTGAACGGTCAGGCCGATATCCAGGCCAAATTGGTGCGTGCCATCGGCGACCCCCGGGCACGATTCGAGGAGGACAAGCTCAGGATTCTTCGCGCGGTCCGTTTCGGCGCAAGGCTCGGATACACCATCGAGCCTGCAACCTGGGAAGCCGTTCGCGCAATGGCGCCGAAGATCCACCAGGTCAGCAGCGAGCGAATTCGCGAGGAGCTTTCGCGAATACTCACCGAAGGCCAGGCCGCACGGGGTATTGAGATGCTGGAAGAATCCGGTTTGCGCAAGGAGATTCTTCCCGAGTTGCAGTTAACGGATCACCTGGAGCGGTGCCTGGAAATGTTGAGGCCCGGGATCGAGCCGGATTTCGGCATGGCTGTGCTGCTGCACTACACGCCGATAGCGCAGACACAGAGCATCGTTGAACGCTTGAAGTTTTCGCGCGCGGAGATGCATCATATAGTCGCCCTTCTCGAGAACCTCCCCAAGTTCCACCAGGTGCGCCAGATGTCGACCAGTTCTTTCAAGCGATTCTTCCGCCTTGTGCGTTTCGACGACCACCTGGAGCTTGCACGCATCCACGCAGCCGCTGCCGGCGAAGACGTTGAAGACTACAACTATGTATTACGCAAGCGCCAGGAATGGACGGACGAGGATATTGCGCCGAAGCCGTTGATTTCCGGCGAAGATCTGATTGCGATCGGATTCATGCCCGGTCCCGTATTCAAGGAGATCCTGACCCGCGTCGAGGATCAGCAGCTTGAAGGCCGGCTTACGGACTCCGCCGGGGCACTCGACTTTGTCCGGAGGCATTACGGAAAGTCATGAAACTCGCTGCCGCACTTCTTCTTGCACTGAATCTCAATACCGCGACTGTCCAGCAGCTCGAGGCACTGCCGGGCGTTGGTCCCGTCCTCGCCAAACGTATCGTCGAATTCCGGCAGAAAAAAGGCGGTTTCAAACGAGTCGAGGAGTTGCTGGCGGTACCGGGCATCAGCGAGAAAAAGTGGAAGGTCCTTCGGGAGCGCGTGGAAGTGAAATGATGAACTCTAGCGGCGCTCTATGAGCGCCGGTTTTCGGCGGTCATAGACCGCCGCTGCAGCTAGTGCTTGCCGTCATCCCCGGCTAAGATGCCACCGAAGAATTTCCCGATGCCGCGCATCACCTTGCCGATCCCTTTTCCGGTTGCGGTCATGCCGTCTTCAATGGCCTGCGAGATCCGCAGGCCATGCAGCGGACAATACGCCGTCGGCGCGGTTCCGGCGATGAAGACTTCCTCGAACGTGTTTTCGCAGGAAGGATTCGCAAGCAGCAGGCTCTCCGCGTCGATCTTTGCCGATTCGATGCCCGGCGGCCGTACGAAGGCCATGGAGTCGGGATCCGGCGGCGGATATACCTGCGACGCCTTCAGCATGAACTCCGTCCAGATCGGCAGCGCCGAGCGTGCACCTTCCAGGTTGAGATCGCGATTATCGTCAAAACCAACCCAGGCTATCGCCAGCATGTCTTTGGTATAACCGGCAAACCAGCCATCGCGCGACGTTCCGGTCTTTCCGGCCGCCGGCAGCTTGAAGCCCCGCGCGCGAACCCCGGCGCCGGTTCCAGAATTGATCACGCCTTCCATGAGGTATGTCATCAGGTAAGCCAACTCCGGCCGCATCACTTCCTGAGGTTCGAATTTGTAGGCTTTATTCGTCGATCCGTCCCCTGAAGTCACTCGAAGCAGCGCGTGCGGCTGCATGCGGCGGCCTTCATTGGCAAACGCGGTGTACGCGCCCGCCATTTCCAGCGGTGTGACTTCAAAGGCGCCGAGAGCGACCGAGGGATATCCCTTGATCTTGGCATTCAGGCCCATGCGCTTAGCAAACTGGGCCACACGGTCGTAGCCGATGCGCTCGGCAACTTTGATGGTCGGCACGTTCAAAGAATTTTGAAGAGCCGTGCGGACAGTTACGACACCGCGATACTGCTGATGGTAATTGTTGGGTTCGTACGGCTTGGGCATGCCCTGGTAGACGAATGTAGTGGGCTCATCCACCAATGTCGTAATCGGTGTGATCACGTTAGAGCGAGCAGCGGCGGCCTGGGGATCTGTGGCTGCCTCTTCTGCCGGCGGTGTCGTCTGATCAGGCTTGGCCGTGTCGGTTGCCGGCGGGGCACCTTCAAGCGGAGCACCGTCGAAAGCCGTCTCGAATGCGGCCGCATAGACGAATGGTTTGAAAATCGATCCCGGCTGACGGAATGCCTGAATGATGCGGTTGTATTGGCTCGCGCCGTAATCGCTGCCCCCCACCATCGCCTTGATCTCGCCGGTGTGCGGATCGAGCGCGATCAAAGCTGCCTGCGGTTTCGGAAGATTGTCAGGATTCTTGCTCCGTTTGCGCTGCGCCGCCAGTTGCTCGTCCGCGAACTTCAATCCCTTTTCCACGGCTTCGGTGGCTGCTTTCTGAAGCACCGGGTCGAGCGTCGTATACACGCGAAGGCTGTTGCTGGTCAGCGCTTCTTCACTGAAGTCCTTGAGCAGCTCCTCGCGAATGAAATCGACGAGATAAGGCGCGTCGGTGGCGTCGATCTTGATTGGGGCGACTTTCACTTCCGTTTTTTTGGCCTCTTCAAGATCTTTGTCGGAGATCGGGCCCATCGAGCGCATCGCGTTCAAAATGAGGTTGCGCCGCCTCTTTACATCGTCGGGATGCCGGGTTGGAGAAAAGGCTCCGTTGGGAGCCGGAATGATGCCCGCGAGCGTTGCGGCCTCCGCCAGTGTCAGTTGATCCAGCTCTTTTCCGAAGTAGGCCGACGAAGCTTCACCGAATCCGTGAATGCTGAATGACCCGCGCTGGCCCATGTAGATATCGTTGGCATACATGGTCAGGATTTGTTCTTTCGTCAACCGCTGCTCGAGGATCAGGGCAATACACGCTTCGGCCATCTTGCGCCTCATCGAGCGATCGAGATTGAGAAAGAACATGCGGGCGAGCTGTTGAGTGATCGTGCTGGTTCCGCGCACCCGCTCCGATTCGCGGACGCTTGCAACCAACGCGCCGGCGAGCCGCACAGGATCGATTCCCCAGTGATGGAAGAAGCGCTGGTCTTCCGCGGCCAACAGCGCATTGACAAGATTCTTCGGCAGGTCATTGAACTCGACGATGCGCCGCTTCTGCCGGGTCTCGTCGAAAAGATTGGTCACCAGTTCCGCGGGAAGCCACGCTTCGGTCGCTTCGCCGCCCGGCTTCACGATGCGTGAAAGTGAAGTCTTTTGGAATTCGAGGCGCAACGTGTCGCCGATCTTTGGCCGAATGGTTATCTTGTTTTGGCTGACTTCGTATGCGCCGTCGTCGGAACCCCCCTTGGCCGCAGACTCGAATCCAGCGCGCTGAAGGCGTACCACAACATCGTCCGCGGTTACTTTCTGGCCGGGATAGATGCGATAAGGTGCGGCGTAGATCTGGGCGGTGTTCTTGAAGATTTCCCCGCTCAGTTTTCTGTCGATGATCCTCGCGTAGTAATTGTAGTAGTAGAGGACGGCGGCTGAGGCACCGATGAAAAAGAACAGGAAAATGGAAAGAGCAGAGGACGGCGGCCGAGGCACCGATGAAAAAGACCAAAAAAATGGAAAGGGCGACCTTGAACTGCGTCGATCTGATGACATCGGCAAACTTCGGCAGCTTGAAGGACTTGGACCTCTTATCCTTATTCTCTGTAGGCTTACGTTGAGCCATATGCGCGGATTATAACACCCCTGAAAATCCTAATCCGGGGTCGGAGTTTAGGATTGCAATTTTTGGGCCTTTTTTAGTTTCCCCGAAGCACCTGTTCCCAGTTCACAATCATGTCCTCGTATCGCAGCCGAACAACAGAGTCTTTGACGTGCGTGAGATTAATACGCATGTTCGCGATAGCGCCGCGAAGAGACGAGCGCAGCATTTGGAGGCCCACTTGAAGGTCCGACGCCACATTGGCATAGATAATCGAACGCAGACTCTCCAGAACGCGTAGGGCTTCCGCGGCGCAATTCGCGGTTCGCGAGGGAATTTCCGTGGCGCGTATGAGCGCCTCCTGAATGGCTTTATCACGATCCGGCGACGTCTTTGGCAATTTGTAAGCAGTCAGAACCCGGTTGTACGCTTCGGCGTCCGCATCGACCAATTCGAGGAGCGCGGAGGCGTAAGGTGCCAGTCGATCCAGAGCGTCGGTATACCGGTCGGCGTGCTGTTGGAAATCCCTTTTTTCCCGGGTAATCCGAATGGCCATTTGACCGAGAGCCGCGCCCAGTGCGCCGGCCAGCGCTGCAACGCTTCCGCCGCCCGGAACGGGTTCGGCCGAAGCGACTCGATCCACGAAGCCCCGAATACTCTCAGCCATGCCCGGCGGGGCTGCCCGTACACCGGCCATCACCTCCTCAAGCCGGTTCTCGAGAATCATTTCGGGCCGGAAATTCTCGACTCGAAGAGAGGACACCGCGACCTGATCGAGCGCTTTCTGAGGGATCAGCCCCACAATTTCACTTCCCACGATACGGGCGCCATGGCGCTCGGCCTCGGCTCGAACGGCTTCGAAAACCACTTCAATGGAAGTCTGCTCGTAATCGGTCAGATTCATCGAAACTTGCGCCTGATTTCGTTCCTTCAGGAGAAGCCCCATGGCTTTCACGTACGGGAATCCGCCGCTTGAAAAGCGGATGCGCTTCGCGATGTGTTTGGCGAGGTCCACGTCGGGTGTGTCGAGATTGATGTTGTAGGCGATCAGTGGCTTACGCGCGCCGACTACGGTTGCTCCGGCAGTCGCGTGAATACGTGCCTCGCCAAAGTCCGGCTTGCGGTCCGGATTCGTTGCAATCTCGTCACGTAGTACTTCGAACTGACCCCGGCGGATGTTTTCAAGATTCGTCCGCTCGGGCCGGGTGGCCGCGGCCTCATATAGATAAACGGGGATATGGAACTTTTCCGCGATTTCGCGGCCGACACTCTTCGCGATCTGGACGCATTCGTCGAGTGTCACGCCGCGGATGGGGACAAAAGGAATCACGTCCGCCGCGCCGATTCGCGGATGCTCGCCCTGGTGCTTCGTGAGATCAATATGGCGCAGCGCGACTTCAACGCCGCGCACGGCGGCCCAACCGATCGACTCGGGCGAACCCACGATGGTGATGACCGCCCGATTGTGATCCGCGTCCATTTCCCGCCCGAGCAGATAGACACCGCTGACCGAAGTGATCGCGCTCACGATCGCGTCCACAACTTCCGGCCGTCGTCCTTCGCTGAAATTCGGCACGCATTCCACGATTTTGTTCATAAGAATCTTTTATCACGATTTACTGCGGCTGATGAACGCGGGCTAAAGCCCGCGACTACATTCAAAGCAACGCAAACCGTCCCAATGTAGTCGCGGGCTTTAGCCCGCGTTCATCCCCACACTAACTCGCCGCGTTTGAACGTCGCGGTGCAGAAGTTGACGGCTGCGAAGTAGGGGATCTCCCGATAGTCCGCCACGTCGTAGACAGCAATGTCGGCTTGCTTACCGCGCTCGATGGAGCCAAGACGATCCTGGCGGCGAACAGCACAAGCGCCATTGATTGTCGAGGCAACAATAGCCTCCGCAGGTGTCATCCGCATTTGGGTGCACGCAAGCGAGAGAACGAATTGCATATTCAGCGTCGGCGACGTGCCGGGATTGAAGTCCGTGGCCAGGGCCACAGCCGCTCCCGCTTCGATCAGCCGGCGCGCAGGGGCGTAGTGTTTCTCGCCGAGCATGAATAAAGTGGAAGGTAGCAGGGTCGCCACGACGTCCGAAGAGGCGATGCGTTGGATATCGAGATCGGTTATTGCTCCGAGGTGGTCCGCGGAAGTCGCGCCCACTTCCACCGCCAGTGCGGCACCTCCCGACGACTGAAACTCGTCGGCATGAATCTTCACATGCAAACCCAGCGACTTTGCCTTGATGAAAATCCGGCGCGCTTCGCCGGGCGTGAAAACTCCGGGCTCGACGAAGACGTCGCAAAACTCGGCCAGACCGCGGGCATGTATGGAAGCGAGGTCTTCAATCACCTTATCGATGAACGCCGCTCTGTTGTTTTGAAATTCGGCCGGCAGCGCGTGCGCTCCGAGGTAGGTGGGCACGACTTCGAGGTTCGGCACCGAGCGCATGGCTTCCAGCATTCGGATCTCGTTTTCCAGATTCAATCCGTAGCCGCTCTTCGCTTCAATTGTCGTCGTGCCATATTCGAGGAACCGGCCGGCAAATCGCACGCTGATCCTCGCGCACTCGCGAACCGCTTTGACGCTCGAGAAAATCCCACCCCCACGAGCGAGGATGTCCATGTACGGAGTACCTTCGATGCGCCATTCGAATTCGTCGGCGCGAGTGCGGGCAAAGACAGCGTGAGTGTGCGAGTCGACGAAGCCGGGAAGCGCAATCTTGCCGGTGGCGTCAAACGCGGGGGCGCTTTTGTCGGGTAATTGGTCTGTGGGACCAACCCAATCGATCACGCCGTCGCGAATTGCGACCGCACCGTCGTTAATCACGCGAAGTTCGCGAAGTTCGGGGCCGCGGCGTGGACGAGAGGCTCCGGCAACGGTCACCAGTTGGCCAGCATGGACGATATTCAGCACGTCGTACGGAGAATTGTATCCGCTCCCAGCGCAACCTTGTCAAATTCCGGCAAAACTTCCATGACTGAAATCCGGGAGCGCGCTCGCGCGATCGGAATTCTGTCGATTTGACAGCGACATACGGAAAGGATGGACGGAGATGAGTGGCAGGCGAGTTGCAGTACAAGCGCGACACCACCAGTCGAGGAGGTCATTCCATGGATGTGACGTATGTGGGACTGAATCTGACGTCTCAGCTCATCGAGGTGGCGGTCCGGCCTACCGGTGAACGATGGAAAACGGACTTCGCCGATGAAAACATCTCGGCGATGGCCACAAAGCTCAAGGATATTCAGCCAGAGCTGGTTGTGATGGAGGCCAACGGTACATTCGAGCTATCGGTGGCGGGAATTCTCGCAACCCAGGGCCTGCGTTTTGCTCTTGTCAATCCACGAAATATCCGTGAATTTGCCCGCGCGATTGGAAGGATGAGCCGCGCGGATTACGGCCAGGCGGGTCTGCTCGCATACTTTGCGGAAATCGTTCACCCGGAAGCCCGGTCGCTGCCGGAGGACCTGGTACAGAAGTTGCGAGAGCTTCGGGCGCGCCGTGAAGAGATCACGGATATACTTCAGGTCGAACGCAACCGGCTGGAAAACGCTGCCGCGACGGTTCAGAAAGGTGTGCAGAATCACATCTTTTTTCTGGAACGGAGCATTACGGCCCTGGACGAGGAGTTCAATCGCGCAGTCCGGGCCAGTGCCGCCTGGCGATAAAAGATCTGAGTAATTTCAGATCTTGATTCCTTTCCTGCGGGCGAAATCGCGGGCGTCATCGTAGCCGGCGTCCGCGTGGCGTGCGACGCCGATACCCGGATCGTTGGTCAGAACGCGATTCAGGCGCTCGTCCATCTCCGGAGTGCCGTCGGCGACAATCANNGCAGGGAATAACCGATTCCCACGCCACCTCCATGATGGAATGAAACCCAGCTTGCTCCGGACGCGGTGTTGAGCAGAGCATTGAGGATCGGCCAGTCTGCGATCGCGTCGCTGCCGTCCTTCATGCTTTCGGTTTCCCGGAAGGGAGAAGCCACCGAGCCGCAATCCAGGTGATCGCGCCCGATCACCACGGGCGCCTCGACCTTGCCGGTTTTCACAAGATGGTTGATGCGCTCGCCGAACTGAGCGCGTTCGCCGTAACCGAGCCAGCAGATCCGCGCAGGCAACCCCTGAAAGCGGACCTTCTCCCGGGCGAGACGGACCCAGCGGTTCAACACTTCGTCTTCGGGGAACAACTCCAGCACCAGATCGTCCGTGACCGCGATGTCGCGCGGATTTCCCGAAAGCGCCGCCCAACGGAAAGGCCCGCGGCCTTCTGCAAACATCGGACGGATGTAGGCGGGAATAAACCCCGGAAAGTCGTATGCGTTCTTTACGCCGCCTTCGAAAGCCATCGTGCGGATGTTGTTTCCATAGTCGAATGTCACAGCACCGCGCTTCTGCATGTCGAGCATGGCCTGAACGTGAATGGCCATGGACTCAATAGATCGTTTTGTGTACGTCTTGGGATCGGACTCGCGGAGCTTCGCGGCCTCGTCGAGCGTGAGTCCACGCGGGACATAGCCATTGAGAGGATCGTGAGCGCTGGTCTGATCGGTCAGGACATCGGCAATCCAGCCGCGCCGGACCATTTCCGGCAGGACGTCGGCGCAGTTTCCGACAAGTCCTACAGACAGGGGCCGGCGCTCGTCACGTGCCGAGGTGACGAGCGTCCATGCCTCGTCGAGATTGCGGGTCATCGTGTCGAGATACCCGGTGTCGATACGCCGCTGCAAACGTGCCGGATCCACTTCGATGCCGAGGAACGCAGCGCCATTCATGGTTGCCGCCAGAGGTTGAGCGCCGCCCATACCGCCCATGCCGCCGGTTACGAGAATCTTTCCTTCGAGCGAACCGCCAAAATTGGTGCGCGCAGCAGCGGCGAATGTTTCGTAGGTTCCTTGAACGATTCCTTGTGTGCCGATGTAGATCCAGCTTCCGGCCGTCATCTGGCCGTACATCGTGAGTTGAAGTGCCTCGAGGCGGTTGAACTCATCGCGAGTTGCCCAATGGGGCACGAGGTTCGCGTTTGCAATGAGCACTCGTGGCGAGTGGCGGAACGTTCGGAAGATACCCACAGGCTTTCCCGATTGCACCAGCAGCGTCTCATCGTTTTCCAGCCTGCGAAGCGCCTCGACAATCGCGTGGAACTGTTCCCAGCTCCGGGCCGCCCGGCCGGAGCCGCCGTAGACGATCAGCTTGCGGGGAGAAGAGCGGCTTCCTGGTGCCATCCTTTGCACGAGATCGTTGTGCCCCGTGGTGCGCGGACCGGCGTGTACATGGGACTACACCTTTGTGTCTTCGTGTCTTTGTGTCTTTGTGGTTCGAACCACAAAGACACAAAGCCTATTTCGATAAAGCAATGAATCGGTCCTCATTCAGAATCTCGATCATCTTTTCGATATCGATTGAGAGAACACGATCTTCCCCCACGTGTGAAATCCGTCCTCGAATGTACTGGTACGCGGATTCAGCCGTGATGCCCGCCTTGAGCGGCCGCAGGTAATCGATGCCCTGCGCGGCGCAGAGGAACTCAATCGCCAGAATCCGTTCCAGGTTTACGACAACCTGCTTCAGCTTGAGCGCAGCGCCCATCGCCATCGGGACGTGGTCTTCCTTGTTGCCCGAAGTTGGTATGGAATCCACCGATGCAGGATGCGATAAAACCTTGTTCTCGCTGGCCAACGCAGCAGCAGCGACCTGCGCGATCATGAATCCGGAATTCAAGCCGGGGTGGTCCGCGAGAAATGCCGGCAGATCACCGTACTCGGGATTGAGCAATCGCTCGATCCGTCTTTCGGAAATGTTGGCGAGAACCGAAAGAGAAACAGCCATGAAGTCGAACGCGAGTCCCAGCGACTGGCCGTGGAAGTTTCCTCCATTGAGCACTTCTCCGGACTCCGCAAACACCAGCGGGTTATCTGTCGCACTATTCAACTCGATGGTGGCGACATCTCGGACATATTCGACGCACTCCCGGACCGGCCCATGCACCTGCGGCATGCATCGAAGGCTGTATGCATCCTGAACGCGGTTGCAGTCGATATGAGACTGTCGAATCTCGCTTTCGCGGAGGAATCGCGAAAGCCTTTCGGCAACCTGAACCTGTCCTGGATGGGGCCGCGCCTGATGAACTCTTCGATCGAATGCCTGAGGCGTTCCCTTCAGAGCTTCAAGCGACATGGCGCCCGCCAGATCCGCCAGGTCCAATAACTGCCGGGCTCGCCGCCAGCAGACCGCACCGCAGGCTAACGTGGCCTGTGTTCCGTTGAGCAGGGCGAGACCTTCTTTCGCCTGAAGCTGAAGCGGCGGTACACCAATTCCTTCCAAAGCCTCGCGTCCGCTGATGCGGGCCGTACCGGAAGCACTGAACACTTCGCCTTCGCCGATCAGGACGAGAGCCAGGTGCGCAAGCGGAGCGAGATCGCCGCTCGCGCCGACGCTGCCACGGCATGGAATTACGGGATAAACGTGGTGATTCAGCAGATCGCACAAGCGTTCCGCGACGACGGGGCGCGCGCCCGAGAGTCCCTTGGCCAGAACATTCGCGCGCAACAGCACCAGCGCGCGAACTTCTTCTTCGCTGAAAGGGTCGCCCACGCCGGAAGCATGGCTGCGAACCAGGTTGTGTTGCAGTGGCGTTAATTGCTCATGGCCGATGTGGACGTCGGAAAGTTTCCCGAATCCCGTGGAGACGCCGTAAACGATCCGGTCTTCATTGACGATCGCGTCGATGACCGCCCGCGACCTCGACATTTTCTTCGCGGCATCCGGCTGTAGCGTGACTTGCCGGCGATCGAAGGCAACCTCGTGAACATTCTCGAGCGTGAGTGATTCGCCGTCGATCAGGAGAGGCTTCATAGTTCTTTCCATCTTAATAGATTTTCCTGAAGTGATATATTCCCCCCGGGGCCGATATGAACTTTCGATGTGGATTGCTTTGCTGGTGATGGCGGTGCTGAGTGCTCCAGCATCTGCCCAGATTCTTTTGTCGGGGAACTGGATGAGCGTCCGAACCCACGAAGATGAACAGGACCGCGGCCCTGGCCCCGACCTCGGCGACTACCTCGGGATTCCCATCAATCGCGCCTGTATTCAGCCGCGGAGCGGCGACAGAGTGTAGCCCCGGGCGCAAGCCCGGGGGAGGTGTCATTTTGGAACGCAGCCCCGGAGGGGCGAAAGATTCCGAAAGACTCTTTCGTCCCTCCGGGGCTGAGATCATGTCGAAAGAAAACCCCGGGCTCGCGCCCGGGGCTACACTCTGTCGCCGCTCCGCGGCTATTCATTGGAGCGTATTTGGGGGGTGTACACGCCGCCTCTTCTGCGAGGAGGGAAATGCATAGGGGTTCAACCATGAAAATCACATCAATCAGAAAGCTCGTTCTCATCGTAACGCTGGCTCTTGCGGCTTTTGGCTGCTCCCGTCCGGCCCCGGAGCAGACTGCCGCCAAACCGGCCGCACCGCAGGCGGACGCGAAGAAGTATCTGCTCGAACGTGTGGATGATGCCGCAGTGGTCCAGTTGTATGCGGACGATTTCTCGGCGCTGCCAATTCGCGAGAAAACGTTGATCTGGCATCTCTACCAGGCGGCAATCGCCGGGCGCGATATCTTTTACGATCAGAAGCACGCCCACAATCTCGAGATGCGTCGCGTGCTGGAAGCCATCGTGTCGCATCCGAACGGAATCGACGGCAGCACGCTCGCCGAAATCCAGCGCTACACCAAGCTGTTCTGGTTGAATAGCGGGCCCTACAACAATCTGACCGCTCACAAGTTCGTCCTGAAGTGCGCGCCAGAGGCGCTGACCGCGGCTGCAAAAAAGGCGGCCGACGGGGGAGCCCAATTCCCGGCGCTTGCGGGCGAGTCGCTCGATCAGCTTCTGGCGAGACTCCAGCCGTTCTTCTTCGATCCGAACGTCGATCCCATAGTCACGAACAAGACGCCGGGCCAGGGCAAAGATATCCTCGAGGCGAGCGCGAACAATCTGTACTCCGGTGTGAGCATGAAAGACCTCGGGAACTTCAAGGAGCGATATCCGCTGGATTCGCGGCTCGTCAAGCAGGGCGGGAAACTCGTGGAAGAAGTTTACAGGATCAACGGCAGATATGGCCCGCAGATCGCTGAAATCGTCAAGCACCTCGAGGCGGCCGTCCCGCTCGCAACGGAGCCCATGGCGAAGGCCCTGCAGGCGCTCATCAAGGTTTATCGTACAGGTGAAACCACGGACCGCCGCGCCTACGACATCGCATGGGTGCAGGACAAGGCGTCGCCCGAGGACACCATCAATTACTTCACCGAAGTCTACCTCGACGCGCGGGGCATCAAAGGAGCATGGGAAGCGCTGGTGTTCTACGTCAACCAGCAAAAGACCGAAGAAATCCAGAAGCTCGCGCGCGACGCGCAGTGGTTTGAGGATCACATGCCATGGGATCCGAAGTACCGCAAGCAGGGCGTGCAGGGCATCACGGCGAACGCCATCAACGTGGTCATCGAAACCGGCGACTCGGGACCGATTACACCCGTCGGCATCAATCTTCCGAACGACGAGTCGGTGCGTGAGCGCCACGGCAGCAAGTCCGTCTCGCTGTCGAACGTCAACGAAGCGTACGACAAATCGGCGTTGCCGAAATTTCGCACCGAGTTTTCCTGGACGCCCGAGGAAGCGGCGCGCACGGAGAAGTGGGGAGGCATCTCGGGCGAGTTTCATACCAATATGCACGAGGTGATCGGCCACGCGTCCGGCAAAGTCGCGGGGCGGCTGCAAGGGAATCCGCAGGCCGCGCTGAAGGAACAGTTCTCGGCATTGGAAGAGGGCCGCGCGGATCTGGTGGGACTCTATTTTCTGCCGGACCCGAAGCTGGTGGAAATTGGTCTGATGTCGGCGGCGGATCAGACTGAGATCGTGCAGACGGAGTTCGAAGCGTACACACGCAACGCTCTCCTGCAGCTTCGCCGCGTAAGGGAGGGATCGCAGCTCGAAGAAGATCACATGCGGAACCGGCAGATGATCGTGAACTGGCTGATGGCCAATACAAAGGCGATCGAGCAGCGCACCCGTGACGGCAAGACGTTCTACGTGATGGTCGATGCGAAAGCGTTTCGTGAGGGCGTCGGCCGGTTGCTCGCCGAGGTTCAGCGGATCAAGAGCGAAGGAGATTACCCGGCCGCGAAGGAGTTGTTCGAAACCTACGGCGTGCATTTCGATCCGAAGCTGCGGGACGAGATTGTCGCGCGGGTCGATAAGCTGAGTCTGCCGTCCTACACTGGCTTTGTCATGCCAAAGCTCACGCCGGTTACGAATGCGAACGGGGAAGTCACGGATATCAAGATTTCGTACCCGAAGGACCTCACGGCACAGATGCTGGAATATTCCGCGCAGAGCCAAGCGACTTCCCAAATCACTAATCACTGATGTCCAATGCCCAACCACTAATGAACATGCCCAATGACCAATGAAATTGAGAATTGAGAAATCCGACCATCTCTCAATCCTCAATTTCATTAGTCATTGGGCATTGGACATCAGTGATTAGTGATTTTCGGAAGGGGCACCCTTGTCCTGCAGCAATTTCAAATACCGTTCCGGCATCTGCCGCGGCCTGCCGTCGGGCCCGATCACGACATGCACGGTCCGGCCTTCAGCCAACAGCGTGGAACCGGTTTTGATCTTGTACGAAAACTCCACGACGCGGCGATTGAGTCGCGTCATTTCCGTTTCGACAACAATCTCGTTGTCATATCGCGCAGGAGCCATGTAGCGGCAGTTGGCTTCGGCCACCGCGAGGTACGCCTTCTCCTCGCCTTCCATTTCACGATAGCTGAATCCCCGCTCGCGGCAGAAGTCGCTGCGTCCAACCTCCATCCAGACGAGGTAGTTCGCGTAATAGACGACTCCCATCTGGTCGGTTTCAGCATAACGGACACGGAACCGGGACTCGGTTGGCTGACGCATCAGGATGTTTTCAGGACACGCGACGGTAGATCACGCGCAAGCTCCTGCGCAATGAAGTGCGACGCGCGCCGGAGAAGTTGGAGTGAAACGCCGGTCGCGATTCCGAGCCGGTCGAGAAGGTAGAGCAGGTCTTCGGTCGCAACGTTACCCGAAGCGCCTGGCGCATAAGGGCAGCCGCCGAGGCCGCCGGCCGAGCTGTCGAACGTGGTGAAGCCCATCTGGAGCGACTGGTAGACGTTGGCGATCGCCATTCCGTACGTGTCGTGGAAATGCATAGCCAGCCTTTCCACGGGGA
>QHXD01000323.1 GCA_003223895.1 Acidobacteriota bacterium | reverse complement strand
GTGATAGTTGCCCATAACCTCACCCACGATCTTCGCGCATTTGCGGTACGGCCGGTTGGCGGCGAGACCCATGTCACGCATGCCGTAGAGAATGCGGCGATGGACGGGCTTCAACCCATCACGGACATCGGGCAAGGCCCGGCCGATGATCACGCTCATGGCGTAATCGACATACGACTTCCGCATCTCGTCTTCGATGTTTACGGGAAGCAGATTTGCGGGTGGCGGCGCGGGTGGTGTCGGTGGTGTGACTTCGTCTGCCATCAAATTCCTTTGCTAGATGTCGAGGTTCTTCACTTCGAGCGCGTTCTCTTCAATGAACTGGCGGCGAGGTTCTACGGCATCACCCATCAGAATTGTGAAAATTTCACCCGTCTGGACCGCGTCCTTGATCTGGACTTGCAGCAGCGTTCGTTTTTCCGGATCCATCGTGGTTTCCCACAACTGGCCCGGATTCATTTCGCCAAGCCCCTTGTAGCGCTGGATCTGAAGGTCCTTCTTGCCGATCTCCATGATGTGATTGATCAGCTCCTGTCGATCCTTTAGCGTGGTAGATGTGGAATCCGTCTTCACGTGAAACGGGGGTTGATCGATTTCCCCGATCGCACGACGCAAGGCCACGAGCCTCTGATATTCCGGACTTGAAAGCTGCTGATACCCGACCAGACGAGGGGACTGACTACCCTGGCGGTAGAGAAGCTTCTGGACACTGTGCTCTTCATCAAACAGGATCTCCGAAGCGTAGCCGAGCGCATCAATTTTCTCGGCCAGGGACTGGACCCTCGGCTTGTCACCAAGGAACGAGCGGCTGTCCGCGCCCAGGCTTAGCAACAGGTCGATCACTCGAAAGTCGCGAAAATGGCGATCGACCTTCTGAAAGACCGTATTCAACTCGATGAGCTTTTCGAGAAAACTCGTCAGGTCTCTCCCTTTAAGCTGCTGACTGCCCTTGTCGACTTCAATTGTGAGGTTCTCGGTAGCCTTTTTGAGCAGGAAGCGGGACATCTGCCGTTCGTCTTTGATGTACTGCTCGTTCTTTCCCTTTTTCACTTTGAACAGTGGCGGTTGTGCGATGAAGATGTGCCCTTTTTCAATGAGCTCACCCATCTGCCGGTAGAAGAATGTCAGCAGGAGCGTGCGGATGTGCGATCCATCCACGTCGGCGTCCGTCATGATGATGACCTTGTGGTAACGAAGCTTTGTAGGATCGAAATCATCCTGGCCAATTCCCGTTCCCAGGGCGGTGATCATCGCTGCAATTTCCGTGTGCGTGAGCATCTTGTCGTAGCGGGCCTTCTCGACATTCAGGATCTTTCCCTTGATGGGCAAAATCGCCTGGGTTCGCCTGTCGCGGCCCTGCTTGGCGGAACCACCTGCCGAATCGCCTTCCACAATGAAGATTTCTGACAGCTCAGGAGAGCGTTCCTGGCAGTCCGCCAGCTTCCCCGGCAACGCCATGCTGTCCAGCGCACCCTTACGGCGAACCAACTCTCGGGCTCTCCGCGCCGCTTCGCGGGCACGAGCAGCCTCAATCGCCTTGCCGACGATTTTCTTTGCCATTGGCGGGTTCTCTTCGAGATACCCACCCAAGCCGTCGTTTACCAGGGTTTCGACGATCCCTTTGACTTCACTGTTTCCAAGCTTGGTCTTCGTTTGCCCTTCGAATTGCGGGTTCGACAGCTTCACGCTGATCACGGCAACCAATCCTTCACGGACATCATCGCCGGAAAGATTTTCCTTCAGCTCCTTGAACAGGTTATTGGCAACCGCGTAGTTATTGAGCGTGCGAGTCAAGGCGGACTTGAAGCCGATCATGTGCGTTCCGCCTTCGTGCGTGTTGATGTTATTAGCGAACGTAAAAATCTGTTCCTGGTAGCTGTCGTTGTACTGCATCGCGATCTGAAGGTCGATGCCATCACGCACACCTTCAAAATAGATGACCTTGTCGTGAAGCGCCGTCTTGTTCTTGTTCAGGTGCTCGACAAAAGAAACGATACCCCCGGTGTAGTGAAACTCGTGCTTCTTGTCGGTGCGTTCGTCCTCGATCGTGATCAACACGCCCCTGTTGAGAAATGCGAGTTCGCGCAGACGCTGCGAGAGCACGTCGAAATTGAATTCGGTGGTTTCGAAAATTTTATCGTCTGGCCTGAAACTGACTTTGGTCCCACGGCGATCCGTATGTCCAGTGTTCTCGAGCGGTCCTGCGGGCACTCCACGTTTATAGCTCTGAACATAGACCTTGCCGCCACGCCAGATTTCCAGATTCACCCACTCGGAAAGTGCATTGACCACAGAAATGCCAACACCATGTAATCCGCCCGAAACCTTGTAGGCCGAATTGTCGAACTTGCCACCCGCGTGTAGTTTCGTCAGCACAACTTCGGCTGCCGGTTTTCCTTCGTTTGGCATGATCTCGGTCGGAATACCCCGCCCGTTGTCGATGACTGTTACCGAATTGTCGATGTGGATAACCACGTGCACTTCCGTGCAGAATCCGGCGAGTGCTTCATCTACGGAATTGTCGACAACCTCGTAGACAAGGTGGTGCAGTCCGTCCAGGCCGGTCGAACCGATATACATCGCCGGACGCTTGCGAACCGCCTCAAGACCCTCTAAGACCTTGATGTGCTCGGCGCCGTAATCCCCCTCATTTCGCGGGGGTTCCTGCCTTTGACCTTCATCCTGGAACTCGACTCTTTCCGCCATTCGTTAGATCCCTGTTTCATCCAATAAGGATGTTGATATGCTTCGGTTTTCCGTGGAAGTACTCGGGAGACCGGATAGAAAAAGTAATACTTATTTTATCAAAAGCAGAGGCTATTCCGGGAGCGAAACTTTCGCGAACTTGAAGACCGATAAACCAAGTATCTAGTGGTCTGATTGGAGTTATTCATCTAGATGTTGGGTAGGTGTTAAAAGGTCAATCGACCCTTCAGATCCTCATGGGCATGACCACATAACGATAGTTGTAGTCTGTTGAAGGTTGGACTCGAAGCTGGGCAGCGCTTTCGCTGTCCTTGAACTCGAAACTGACTTCAGGTTCGTCCGCAGTCGCTAGAAAATCCAGCAGATATACGTAATTGAATCCCACCTGAAGGTCTTCCTTGCTGTACTCGACCTCTAAAGTTTCATGCGCCTCACCCAGGTCTGAGTGGCTTGCAGTGATCTCCAGGGAACCGTTCCCAAGTGCAAGTTTGATGGTTCGTGACCGCTCGTCAGAAAGAATGGCCACGCGCTTGATCGCTGCTGTGATCTCTTCACGGTTGACTGTAACGGAACGATCGTTTCCTCGAGGAAGGACGGCTTCGTAGTTTGGAAATTGCCCGGTGAGCATTCGAGAAATAAGAAGACGCTTGCCCATATCAAAGAAAAGATGATTGTCGTCACGCGAAAAACCTACGCGGTCCGCATCAGGACTTTCCGAGATTATTCGAGCTAACTCAGCCATAGCTTTCTTTGGGACCAGCACCTTGATCTCTTCACGAACCTCTTCAAGGTCTTCAGCTTTTTCCACGTGTGCCAATCGATGACCATCCGTGGCAACCATCGTGATTGATCCAGGCTTGAGCAGGAGGAGTGCTCCGCTCAATGTGTACTTTGAATCCTCAGTACTGATGGCAAAGATGGTGCGCAGAATCAGCTTGGCCAGCACATCAGCCGGAATCTTTCCCGCAATTGGCTTCGGCTCCGGCAGCGCGGGAAAGTCCTCCTGTGGAAGACCTGCTATGCGAAAGCGGGTTGAACCACAAGTAACTGCTACCCAGTTTGCTTCGCCGCGTTTAAATTTAATCTCTTTGTCTGGAAGTGCACGAACAATCTCAAACAATCGTTTTGCCGGCAAGGTGATTGTACCTGGCACCGTTGTCTTGGAGGCGCACATGGATTTCAGGCCGGTTTCAAGGTCTGTGGCTGCGATCCGGAGCTCACCACCCTCGGCATGCAGAAGAACGTTTGCCAGGATAGGAATCGTTGTCTTACGCTCGACGACTCCTTGAATGAGTGTTAGTTCCTGTAAGAGATCAAATTTTCTGACTGTAAATTCCATATTGTTATTAATACTCCTAATTCGTAGTCAACTGAATATCTGCGCTGAAGAAGTAAACACTAACAAATGACTTCACTTACAGAAAATTTTGTTTGTGAATAACACGGGATCCTCCCTGTGGAATAGATGTGGACCGAGTATCACCCTCGGATTTTCCACAACAGGTCCACATGGGTAAGAAAGATTTATTTGAACGAGTCTGTAAAATTCTGGAGCATCTTATTCAATTCCTTGTCTTGTTGCCGCAATAACTCAATCTTGTTAATTGAGTGCAAAACTGTCGTGTGGTGTTTGTTTCCAAACTCACGTCCAATGTGCGGCAGTGACATACCCGTCAGCCTTTTACAGAGGTACATACAGATCTGCCTTGGTATTGCAACGGACTTGGAGTTGTTCTTGGACTTCAGTTCCTGAACGCGCATGCCGAAATGATCCGCAATGGTCTTCTGAATCATTTCGATCGTGACCGCCTTCTCCCCAGGCGCGAAGATGTCATGCAGTGTCTCCTGCGCCATGACGAGAGTGATTTCTGATCCGGTAAGGGAACAA
>QHXD01000322.1 GCA_003223895.1 Acidobacteriota bacterium | reverse complement strand
ACATATATCATTCGTGTCCTCAACTCAGTTCCGAGAATGGGCTTCAGAATTGATATCTGCGATCTGTAAACTTGGCGACCACTGTCTCGGTCGCGTCTGGCTGCACATCAACGTCAAGGCTGAATTGCGGTGGAGTGCTGACACCGCTGTGGCATACCCGGTTCGCTTCAAATACCTCCGTACCAAGTCCCACGGCCTTTGCGGTAATAGTCTCTGCGGTCGGTGAGGACGATTCGAGAAAGATATTTAGTGTTTTTGTAGCCGAGGTGGCGCCCGAGGCGGAGGCGGACGGGGGCGCCATGGTCGAGGGGCAGGTCCTCACCATTCATGCCATACGCGAGCAGCGTCTGCGGGTGAAAGGCGTCAGCCATGTCGATGCTGTCCCACAATACGCGGACAACGCGCCCGCTTTGATTCGGGTTCGCGAATGGCTCGAACACGACGTATCGCGACTCCGGGCGAGTCTCGACGAGGCCCAAAACAGTCGCCAACCGCACACCGGTCCATTCGGCAATGTAGGACCAACCCTCCTCGCAGGCGTGCAGCAGTATGTGACTTTCAGCCGGTAGGCGTTTCAGCTCTTCGAGCGAAAAAGATACAGGACGGGCCACTAGTCCCTCGATTGATAGGCGCCAGTCCTTGAAACCGTCCGCGAGAAAGGCCCGATATTTTTCATCGATAGGATGCGGGCCGTTCACCGGCGCGATCTTCGAAATGTCGCTGCGTTTGAATTCGCGAGCCAACGAGTGCCCGGACGTCAGCAGACGTTGAGTGGCGTAGGTAAGCGTTTCCCCGATCCCTAAAATGCCGGCGTGATCCGGTGGAATCAAACCGTAACGGTCCGCGAAGTAGACCGCAGCGCCAAGTCCCGATGCGCTGGCCGCCGTTGTCAATCCTGCGGTGATGAATGTACGCCGTGTGAGATTTCTGCTCATCGAGCCTTCCCTCCCTGTGGTACGTATCCCGTTATCATCGCCCGCACATTGCTCCAGAATCCGGCAAGCCAGATCATGAGGACGTGTACCAGCAGAAAAAGCAGCAGCAAAGTGACGAAGACGAAGTGAAGGGTCCGGGCGGACTGATGGCCGCCCACTGCGGTCGCTAATATGGGAAACACCGACGTCACTCCGAACGACATCGCCAGACCGGTCCAGAGGATGGCCGGAAAAACCGCGAACACGACGGCCAGATAGGTCAGCCGTTGCACCACATTGTAAGTCGACGCGGCATTCGCGCTCCGCCGCTTCCAACGCAAATGCTCCGATACTGCGCCCGCGATGCGATTCCAACGGAGATCGGTTTTCGCCGGCAGCAGGTCATGGCGAAAGTGGTGCGTGACAAAACCGCCGGCAACATAGGTCAGGCCGGCCAAAACCAGAATCCAGGCAAAGAAGAAATGAGTAGGCCGGTTCCAAACCGAGGGGCCGATGATGAACGGAATGGGAAGATCAATGAGGGACTCAGTCCCGACACTGCCGGTTTCGCCCCAGTACAGCCGCGGGTGAGATTCGAGAATGCGTATGCCGCTGGCAAAAAGGCCAACGACGCTCAACACGACGATCCAGTGGGTGATACGAACAATCGCGATATGACGCGGCGCGGACGCTTTTTCGACTGCTACTTCGACGCCAGGTTGGTAAATCATGATTTACCCACGCAGGATAAACATACTTTGTCATGATCAGTCAAAAAAAGAACCCCAGCAACACAATTCGCGGGACTTGTTATGGGTTTACTGGCACCGCGTGTCATGAACAGTGATGTTGCGAAGCCTGTTGCGCAGGTCTTTTCGACGACGAACGGATAATAAACCCTTCTCGACTAGAACGAAGCCGCTGCGCGGCGGACGCTACGCGTGGGGCTCGATCAAAGAACTCTCATTCGCATTTCAGCGTTTCGGACCTTTCGAAGTACGACTTAGTGAAGGTGGAGTGTCAGAGTTTGGAGCTATCTCAAATCAGTCGGCCGCTGACTGGTAGGGATGAGCGGAGCGTGCGGGGAAAAGTGACGCGGAAAGAACAGACACACAAACGCGCCCGGCTTCATTCGATTGGCAGGCCCGCCTTGGAAAACCGATTGCACTGGGCTAATCAGGGGCTGAAGACTTTCCACGGACATGGAGATCTTCTGATGACCCAACAATCCCGGCGGTTCGAGGGCGATCGTCATGTTCGGATGCTGTTTCGGCAATTGCCCGGAGCGGTATGGACGACCGATCGCGACCTGCGCCTGACATATGTAGCTGGAAGGCTGGCGCGGAACGTGAGCGTTCACGCCAAACCCGGCATGTCGGTCTTTGACGTCCTGGGCACGCGCGAACCGACCAATCCGGTCATTGCGTGTCACCGCGCTGCAATCGCAGGAGAACCGCAATCCTTCGAATACGAGTTCAACGGACGCTGGTATAAGGTTTTTGTCGAGCAGCTGACCACAGACAACGGAGACGCGGCCGGGTGCATCGCTTCTGCGTTCGACATTACGGACCAGCGCGCCACCCAGGAACGTTTGGCCCGGAGCGAGGCGCTGCTGGCGCAGGCTCAGCGCGTAGCGCACATCGGCAGTTTCGAATGGGACATCGCGAAGAACTCCGTGGTCTGGTCGGATGAACTCCACCGCATTTATGGGCTCGAGCCCGGCCAGTTCGGCGGGACATATGAGGCGTTTCTCGAGCGCGTGCACCCGGACGATCTCGAACGAACAAAAAGCTCGGTCTTCGATGCGTTGCGCAACGGCTTGCCGTTTGTTTATGACCACCGGATCATTCGAGCCGACGGCAGTGTGGGCGTGCTGCACACTCGCGGCGACGTAATCGCCGACAAAGACGGCCAGGCAGTCCGCGTGGCGGGTTGTTGCTGGGATGTGACCAAACTCCGGGAAACCATGGACAATCTGCAACGCGCCCGTTCCCTGCTGGAAGCCACGATCGAAGCCACGGCAGACGGCCTGCTTGTCGTGAATCGCGAGGGCAGAGTGACCACCAGGAACCAGCGGTTTCTTTCGTTATGGCGAATTCCGCCCGATCTTGCCGCGGAGAACGACGATGAGAAGCTGCTGGCATACGTCTGCGATCAACTCGAGAATCCCGACCAGTTCATGTCCAGCACGCGCGACTTATACGATCATCCGGAACGGGAAAGCGTTGACGTGCTGCATTTCAACGACGGCCGCGTATTTGAGCGTTATTCCAGACCGCAGCGTATCGGCATGCTGATCGACGGGCGAGTCTGGAGTTTCCGCGACGTGACCGAGCGCGAAAAGCTTCTCCGGCGGGCGCTGTTTCTGGCGGATGCCACACGATTGCTCAGCTCGCTGGACGTCGAACCGGCCCTGGACAGCGTTGCACATCTCGCGGTCCCATTCATGGGTGATGGATGCGCCATCGATCTGCTCGGAAATGGGCAGCCCCGACGCCTTCTGGTCGTCTCGCGGGAGGGAATGGAGGCATTCAGCCCGGAGCTTCACAGCTCCGTGATGGCCGGGCATTCGACTATCTATACGATGGGCGCCCGCTCCTGTATGGCTGTGCCGCTCGTTGTGAAGGGCGCCGTTGCCGGAGCAATGACGTTCATTGGATCGCGCATGCGCCGTTATAACGAACAGGACCTGGAATTCGCGGAAACTCTCGCCCGCCGGGCTGCGCTGGCCGTCGAAAACGCACGACTGTACCGGGGAGTCCAGGAAGCACTCCAGTCGCGGGACGAATTTCTGGCCATCGCAGCGCATGAGATCCGCGGCCCGATCACATCCGTCCACATGGCCGTCCAGGGCTTGCAAAAAGGCAAAGTGTCCGCTGCCGCGGCGCCCCGCATTCTGGAAATCATTGAACGCGAAGACCGCCGGCTGGCCCGATTTGTGGACGAACTGCTGGATCTGGGCAGGATGCAGAGCGGCCAGATGCACTTCAACTTTGAAGAAGTCGATCTCGGCGATGTCGTGCGTGAAGCGGCAGGCGCCCTTTCCCCTGATCTGGCCCGGAGCGGCTCCGCGTTTTCGATCTCGACGGAAGGGCGTCCGGTGGGGCAGTGGGATAGGTTCAGGCTCGAGCAGGTAGCAACCAACCTCTTGTCCAACGCCATTAAGTTCGGCGCCGGAAAACCATTCGCCGTCGCCGTCAGGGAGCATGAGGGGCTTGCGACGCTGGAAGTTCAGGATCACGGCATCGGAATTCCTCCTGGGATGCTGAATCGCATTTTCGATCCCTTTGAACGCGCGGTTTCCGTCCGGAACTATGGAGGGCTGGGCCTCGGCCTGTTTATCGTCCGTACCATCGTCGAGGGCCTGGGTGGAACCGTGCGGGTAGAGAGCAAGCCAAACGCGGGCTCGACATTCACCGTCGAATTGCAGGCCGAGAGGAACTCATGAGGCAAAACAAAGAACTGGTCCTGGTCGTGGACGACGATGAGGACATTCGCGAACTGCTGAGAGTTGTTCTCGAAGCGGACGGCTACCGCGTGAAGGTAGCCGTCGATGGACTGGATGCCTGGGAACAGATCCAGGCGGGCGAGCTGCCGGCACTAATCCTCCTCGATTTGATGATGCCTCGAATGGACGGTGAACATTTCCTGAAGAAACTGCGCCGCCGGTTTCCTGAGGCAGTCGTAATCATCCTGTCGGGCCACGACGCGGCGCAAAAGAAGGCCGCCGAGCTCAAGGCGGTATGTTGCCTTACGAAGCCCGTCGAATTGGACGACCTGTTGAATGCGGTGACACGATTCGCGCCAGCTCATTCGAAGAGAGATGTGGCATGACGGCCTAACAACCCGTGGCAGAAGTGCGGGCGGCACACCCCTCGGGTTGCGCCCGTCCAGACCTCTGCCACGGGTAATCGCTAAGCGGGATTTCTAAACCCTG
The DNA here is from genome assembly GCA_003223895.1 of Acidobacteriota bacterium. Taxonomy (GTDB): domain Bacteria; phylum Acidobacteriota; class Terriglobia; order 20CM-2-55-15; family 20CM-2-55-15; genus 20CM-2-55-15. The sequence goes on along the minus strand of QHXD01000322.1, from coordinate 170 downwards.
CGCGACGGCGAGTAATCCGACCTGGGCTCCCCTTCGGCCTTTGGAAATCACTTCGCCGACAAGACGCCAACTGAAGCATCCGTGAAGATTGCTGCGCTAAGTAGTGGTCCGCACAGATTTCAAACAACACAGTGGCGAACTGCGTTTTGATTTTCTATTCCACCGTGATA
>QHXD01000321.1 GCA_003223895.1 Acidobacteriota bacterium | reverse complement strand
CATCACGTCATCAAGGCGTGCACCGCACCAGCCGAACCGAAGATACCTGGGCGTCTTGTAGCCCACCATCGAGTCCATGGTGCTGACGACCTTGAAGAGCAGAAGCCCAGGGATTCCCAGCAGGACGTACCAGAAAACCGGACTCAGAAAACCATCGACCAGGTTTTCACTCAGACTCTCGATGGCCGCCCGACGGCAGGCCGCAAGATCCATTGCCGCAGTATCGCGGCCGACCAGGCTTCCGATCGCCTTTCGCGCACCAATCAAGTCGTCGTGTCTGGCCGCCCGCTGAACGGCCCGGACATGGTCGATAAGATCTCGAAGGGCCAGCAGTGTGTAGAGCAGCACGACATGTCCGGCGACACCGACTTGAAGTACGACGAAACTCGGAACAACGACCCAACTCAGAACGAGCAGGAGAAAGAGCGCACAACCACCGCCATAGCCATCCCAACCACGCTGTCTAAGAAACCGTTCACAGGCGGAGAGAGTTTGTCCCATGAGTCGCACGGGATGAAACCAATAATGAGGATCACCAAAAGCGGCATCGAGCAGGACACCGGCAATCAACAACGCCGCAGATGGGGCTAGTCCTTCGATTCCCATTTCGCCGTCCAACCCAGAGCAAGCGCGTCGTAGATGACCTCCAGCGGTTGATCCATGTTGACGTCCAGTTGCTGCCAGAATCTGTGCCACGCCTCGGTGCGCGCCGACAGCGACGCGGCCACAAGCGCAGCCTGCTGGCGCAAAACATCGCGTCCCGCCGAAGCCGGAAGAACTCCGAATCGCAGCCGATCCCAGACAGCGGTGAACGCGTAAGCGGCAGCGGCAACCTGAGGTTCATATAGAACGGCGTTCCGGTTCTTTTCCAGAAGATGAATCAACGGCTCTCCAAGCCGGACCCGCATCGCTTCGATGAACGTGGTCTCCGAAAAACCGAACCGCCGCAACGCGTGAACAAGACTGCGAGTCAGCGACGCCTCCAGTCCGTTTTGCCACTGGAGAGCCCTCCTGGTCGCAACGCGCACACTCAGGCCCAGCATCTCGCCGAGTTTCGTATGCGGGCTGGCCGAAGCGTATGCGTAACGACCTTCGACGACCGGCGCCGCGAGGCAGACCTGATCCGTTCCGGTGCCGGTGGCCAGATCCTGCGAATAGCGGCTTGAAATGCCAAGCTCCAGCAATGCCGCAGTTTTCCCTTCTGTGGCCGTGATCAGGGCGCGGACCTGCGCTTCAGGCTTGAGCTGTTGATTGACCATCACGATCGTATTGATTGTTCCGGCGACAGGCGCCAGCTTGTTCCAGCCCGAAGGAGTTTCAATCCAACGCGCAGGGTCGCCGGCACATGAAGCATTTCCCTCGACTCCCGCCGTCACGATCGCATCCACCCGAAGTTCGTCGAACGACAACGTTTCGTGCGCGGCGTAAATCATGTTGGCTGCTGTTCCCATTACAGCGGCTTCGCCGAAGGGAAGCGCGAGTTCCTGACAGATGGCGCGGTGATAACCTTCAAGACCAAGGCCGGAGATCTTCGAATACCTTTCGACGTGCTCGTTCGCCTCGCAACTCTGATGATTCACGAGGTAGCGAATATCCTCACGGAGTCCGCCGACACAGGATGAAGTCGTCAACACACGATGCGCTTCTTCAAGTTCGACAATGATGAAGCGGCCTTGCCGATAGACTGAGAATCCTGGTCCATTAAACCAACGTGAGGATTTCCAATCCGGTTCTTGTACGGGTCGCGTCACGGCGCCCTAGCCTAACGACAAAAATCGCCCCGCACAATTGAATACTTGAAATGGTTATTGCGCGCACTTACTTCGTGTGTTAGTTTTCCATCCGTTATCGATGGCCTGAACGTTAGGCCCTTGAGGGAATCCGGTGAAAATCCGGAACTGTCCCGCAGCGGTAAGCAGGAACGAACGCCGTATCGAGTGCACTGGCTCACAGAAAACGAGCTGGGAAGCAACGGCCAGTAGGAATAGGAAGAGGTTGGTGCCTGCAAGTCCGAAGACCTGTCGATGACCGAATTTTCTCATTCGAGCCTTCGAGGCAGGGGCTGGATGGACCATCAATCACTTCGGATTCTCCCAACATCAATCGAACCCGTTTTGAAAAGCTGGCATCCGTCTGCTTGCGAAGGCTCCGAAAAGGAGCCGCATCATGTCCGCTGCTGGTGTCCTTGGAATGATTGCAGGTGTGGCAGTCGCCCTGCATTTCGCACAGGCGTATACGGGCCCGCTCGAGATCCCGCGAACCATCGGCCCTTATGGGACTGCGAATTTCACGACGGGTGATACGGCCTATCCGCGGCGAGCCATTGATGCCGAAGGCTATCGGATAAAGATCAGCCGTCCGGTGAAGACGATTGGTTCTCAAAGCTGGTCGATCGACGAATTCGTTTACTCCATGGTGCCTCCGCAAAGCGTGGTTGCGGTCAGTGAGTACGCGTATGACCGCAGCTACAGCAATGTTTACGAGTGGGTCGAAAAGTTTCGTCCTGCGATCACAGCCAATCCCGAAATTGTTCTCAAGCTCAATCCGGATTTGCTTCTGGTCTCGAGCACCGGCCGGTCCGACTTCACGGACCTTGTGAAAAATGGCGGGATCCCGGTGTTCCGGCTGTTCACCGCTTTCACGTCTCTGGACGAAGTCGGCCGGACCATTCTGCTGGTGGGATATCTCACAGGCGAGGAGGTTGCTGCCCAACGCGTCCACGAAGAATTCCAGCAAGCAATCCAGCGCGCAAAAAAACGCAGGCCTGCCGGCGCAGTCGCACCGCGAATCCTCGGTTACACGGCAGGTTACAGCTACGGAGAGCAGACGCTCTTCGACGACATCGTGCGCGCAGCCGGTGGCACGAACGTTGGCGCCGAAAATGGGCTGCGCGGATATGAACCAGTCAATACCGAGCAGATCCTGCGCTGGAATCCGGAATGGATCATCTCCAGCGCGGCGCAAGGTCAGCCCGACTCGGTATTGCGGCGTCTGATGGAAGATCCTGCGATCGCGCTCACAACAGCGGCACGGAAGGGTCAGGTGCTGGTGCTGGAAAACAATGTCTTTCTTCCGATGTCGCCATTTACCAGGCTTTTTCTCGACGTCCTGAGCGAGGCTCTGTATGGAACTGCCCCGAGAGCGTAAGCGAATCATTTTTCCTGGCGCCGTGATTTTGCTTCTGCTTGGTTCGGCTCTGGCCGGCATCACGATCGGAAGCACAGACGTCGCGTTGAAAGCGACACTCCGAGTTGTGGGATTGAAACTGTTTCCTTTCTGGTTCTCGGCAAACGACGTATCGCGGGCAGACGAGGTTATTGTCTGGCTCATCCGCGTTCCGCGCACGATCGTCGCCGCATTCGTCGGCGCCGGACTCGCAATGGCCGGCGCGTTGATGCAGGGGTTGTTCCGCAACTCGCTTGCGGAGCCCAACGTTGTCGGTGTTGCTTCGGGCGCTGTACTGGGGGCTGTGATCGTATTTATTTCGGGCATCGCCGTAACGTCGGCGATCGCATTGCCGCTGGCGGCCTTCTGCGGAGCACTGCTGGCCCTCATGCTGGTCTATTCACTCGCCACGCGCGGCGGGACCACACCGGTATCGACGCTTCTGCTGAGCGGAATCGCCCTGGCGGCGCTGCTGCAAGCCATTTCGTCGCTGCTCATATCGTTCAGCATCATTAATTGGCAAATCGCACAGGAAATCCTGTTCTGGATGATGGGTGGCCTGGACAGCCGCACATGGACTCACGTGTGGATTTCGGCGCCATTCATCACGCTCGCAATGCTTGTGAGCCTGTATTACGCACGCGATCTCGACCTGCTGGTTCAAGGAGAAGAGCCCGCGGCCGCACTCGGCGTGGAAGTGGAGTCCAGCAAGCGTGTCATTATCGTCGCAGCGGCGTTGATGACAGGAAGCGCGGTGGCGGTCGCCGGAGCTGTAGGCTTCGTCGGCCTCATTGTGCCTCACGTCGTTCGTTTGTTTGTTGGACCAGGCCACCGCGCACTGCTTCCCATGAGCGCCCTGACCGGAGGCGCTTTTCTCATACTCTGTGACCTCCTGGCGCGAATCATCCATCCGCCAACGGAAATCCGGCTTGGGATCATCACGGCCACATTCGGCGCGCCGTTCTTTCTATTCCTTCTATTGCGCAACCGGGAGGTGAGCCGGCCATGAGTTCTCTTGCGGCGATTGGATTGGGAATACAACGTTCGGACCGCTGGATTCTGCGCGATGTGTCGCTGGAGCTTTGCCCGGGGATCGTGCTGGCCGTGGTCGGGCCCAACGGCTCCGGCAAATCGACGCTCCTGCGAAGCATGGCCGGTCTCTGGCGGGCGACCGAGGGCCGCGTGGTGCTCGATGAGCGAAATGTACAAGATCTGCGGCGCATCGAAATCGCAAAAACAATCACCTATATTCCCCAGGAGATAAGACTGGAATTCGATTTCTCGGTCCGCGAAATCGTGCTCATGGGGCGCTACGCGCACCGTGGGCGCTTCGAACGGGAAACGCGGGAAGACCTGCGAGTAACTGACGAAGCATTGGTGCGCGCGGACGTCATGCATGTCGCCGATCGCCCGGTCACCGGCCTGTCGGGCGGCGAGCGACAGCGCGTGTTAATTGCGAGAAGCCTGGCGACCCGTGCCCCGATCCTTCTCCTGGACGAGCCGACGGCAAACCTGGACGTCGATCACAGCCTGGATGTTCTCGAGCTCTGCAGATCGCTCGCCGACGATGGACATGCGGTCGCGATCGCAACACACGATCTCAACGCCGTCCAACGGTTCGCGGATCGCGTTGCGTTGATCGATGCCGGTCGCTTGATTTCAGTGGGGACCAG
>QHXD01000320.1 GCA_003223895.1 Acidobacteriota bacterium | reverse complement strand
GTGCATTGGACGCCTGGGGTCTAAATACCCTGCATCGTTCGAGCGATAAACGGCGCGCGTAATCACGCGAACGTCGCTCTCATGGTCAGTTTCCGAATCGGTTCTTCTCGCATCTTCGGGGTTGGTAGTGCTGAGGAATGCTATGGACTTTCCATCGGGAGACCAGGCGGGCTGAGTCACCCCTTTCGGCAGGCTCGTAAACCGAAACGACTCGCCGCCTGCCATATTCATCATGAAAAGCTGCGGCTGGTCGGGCTTGCCATCCTTTTCGGTCACGCGCACGAAGGCGAGATACTTGCCATCCGGCGACCAGCGGGGGGCGGAATCGCGTGTGTTGTTCATCAATTGATGGACGTCGCCAGTCGTGGTTGAGACCACCCAGAGTGATGTGTTGTAGCCGTTTCTTTTGTCATTCGCACCGACCCTGACAAAGACTACACGCGAGCCATCGGGCGCCACCTGCGGGTCTCCTATCCACGTGAAATCGAACAGGTCATTTTCCGTGATGCTGCGTTTTTGGCCGAATGCACCGAAAGACACAAGCAGTGTAGTCATCAGAACAAGCGACACACGGAAGCGCATAGAAGCTCCTTTCACTTCTCTTGAAGCACAGACAAAATATTACCAGCAGGGTCTTTGAACCAGGCGATGTCCGGACCGGCACCGCGAGCAATACCCTTTTTGTCTGTTTTGAGACTGCCCTGGTCGTAATGCTCAAAACGCACACCGAGTTCGGTGAGCCTGTCTACAGCTTGTTCAACATTGGCTACCGGAAAATTAAGAATCGTAAAGGTTGCCGGAGTATGGTTCGGCTTGGGATAGACGAATATCCTGGTGCCGCCCCGAATGTGCAGTTCCAGCCCCTCAGGCCTTTCAGAAACCTCGAGTCCCAGAGTTTGACTATAGAACTCTTTGGCCTTTTTCAGATCGTTTACCGAAAAACCCGAGAATGCTTTGGTGTCTTTGAACATAAGTTTTACCTCGTCAGCGTCAGCTCTCATGTTGGGTCGATCCTCATAAATTCGCCTATCAGTACTAATACACCTTCGTGATCGCGATGTATAATCGGTCGCAACCAGGAAACTCAGGAGCGGGCAGTCCATTTGAGTTTTGGAAGTGTCGATAGCGGATTCGTAGCCGCGGGCTTTACGCCCGCGTTCAAGCTCAATCAAAGAATTCTTCTGGCGGTATTTGAACGCGGGCATAAAGCCCACGGCTACGTGCATTCCCGATGATTTTGGCTAATTTGGATGCTTCTTCCTGGTAAGAAGGCAAGGTTATGATGCGTCTGGTTCTTGCAGGGTTGGCCATGGTTGTCGCCGGCATGGCATCCGAAGAGTCCTCCCCGGTTACTTTCGCGAAGGACGTACTCCCCATTCTCCAGAAAAATTGTCAGAGCTGTCATCGACCAGGCCAGATCGCCCCGATGTCGCTCCTTAGTTATCAGGAGGCGCGGCCCTGGGCAAGAGCGATCAAGGCCGCAGTGGTGACGAGGAAAATGCCGCCCTGGTTCGCTGACACGAGCTATGGGCACTTCGTGAACGATCGTTCGCTGAAACAGAGCGAGATCGACACGCTCGTGAAGTGGTCTGACAGCGGAGCCCCCGAAGGTAATCCGAAGGACGCGCCGGGCCCGATTCAATGGCCAACCGGCGGTTGGGGTATCCAGCCGGAAGTCGTCATGGATCTGCCGGCCCACGACGTGCCGGAGAAGGGCACACTGGAGTGGGAGCTGATCGCGCTGCCGACGCCTTTCAAGAACGACACCTGGGTCACCTCGATGGAAATTCTGCCGGGCGACCCCGCCGTGGTGCATCACATTTGTTTCAGCTTCGAGAAACATCGGCCGACGACGGTTTACAACCGCTACGAGTGGGTCCAGGTACCGCGAGATGAGACAGGCAATCCCACACCAGGCAACAGCGGATTCTCAGAGTTGCCGGGGATGATCATCGCCACGCGCGACGTGGGCAGCACCGAGGTGAAGTTCCGACCGGGCCGCCCGACTCTGAGGCAAACCCTCGATTTTTGCTATCTGCCCGGCGCGAGCTATGACGACTACCGCGTTTGGGATGCCGGAAAACTCGTACCAGCCGGATCCGACCTCATCGTGAGTCTTCATTACACGACGAACGGTAAGGCCGTCACGGACCGGACCAGGATTGGCTTCACGGTGGCGAAGACGCCGCCGAAGAAGAAATTCGTCGTTCAAGGCTCGGGCGAGGATGAACCAGTCATCGTGCCAACAAAGGCCAGCGCCAGAGCGGCATTCGCTTCCTCGTACAATCCGGAATTTGCGATTCCGCCGAATGAAGGTAACTATCTGGCGCCTCCGATGGATATCACCTTCCTCAAGGATGTCGAAATCGTGCGGCTGCGGCCCCATGCGCATGTTCGAGGAAAGAGCGCCCAGTACAAGCTGATCTATCCGGATGGCCGGGAAGAAATCGTGCTCAATGTTCCGCGCTACGATTTCAATTGGCAGCTTTCCTACGGAACCGCGCTGAAGCTACCGAAGGGCACCCGAATGCACTTCGAATTCCGATACGACAATTCGGTAAATAACAAGTTCAACCCCGATCCGACCCGATGGGTCTACCAGGGTTTTCAGAGCTGGGAAGAAATGATGGCGCCCAACCTCGGATTCCTCCTGGACCGTGACGCCGATCCGGCAAGTCTGATGTCGGTGACGAATTGAACAGCTAGTACCAGGTTTGGATGAGAACTGAAGAATTAGCCGCGAATTACGCTGATTACGCGAATGGGGCGCATTAAAGAATTACTTTTGCGCCCCATTCGCGTAATCAGCGTAATTCGCGGCTAATTCTTCAGTTCTCATCCAAACTCAAGGAGGCGGCATGCTCAGAAATTTCTGGTGGGTCGCTCTACTGATTACCTTCGTTCCTTCTCTCATGGCCCAAACCTCGGGCACGGGCGCACTGACAGGCACAGTTACGGATTCTTCGGGTGCTGTCGTGCCTGGCGTCATGGTCACGGCAATCAGTTTGGATACCGGCCAGAGCCGTAGCGCAGCGACAGGTGAGGACGGAAGCTATAAGCTGAACCTGCTGCCGCCTGGCAATTACAGGGTGAGATTCGAGATCGTGGGCTTTAAAGCCGTAGAAGTTCCTTCCGTGAAGGTAAACGTGACGGAAACGGCAGTATTGGACCGCGCCCTGGAGGTGGGTACCCAGGCCGAAGCCGTTCGGGTTGAGGCTGAGGTCGAAACAATTCAGACCGCGAGCTCGGCACTCGGTACCGTGGCAACGGCCGCGACCGTGACGGAACTTCCCCTCAGCACGCGCAACTACACAAATCTTCTGGCAATGTCTTCGGGAGCCAATGCCTCCGTACAGGACGCCAGCCTGATCGGCAAAGGGACAACTCTCATTGCTGTGAATGGCGCGGGCAATGGCCAAAATACTTTCCTTCAGGATGGTGTTGTCATCAACAATTGGTTCAGCTTCAACACCGGTGTGGAAGGAGTATCGGTTGGCGGTTTTGCGATTCCCAACCCCGATGCCATTTCGGAATTCAAAATTCAAACTTCGAGCTACGATGCCGGATACGGCCGGAATCCCGGCGCGAACGTAAATGTCATCACCAGGTCTGGAACGAACAGTTTTCACGGTTCCGCGTTTGAGTTCTTCCGCAACCGTGCCCTGAATGCGAACACCTGGTTCCGGAACTACCAGGGTCTACCAAAGCCGCTCCTGAACTCGAACCAGTATGGGGGCGCATTCGGTGGACCTATCAAGAAAGACAAGCTGTTCTTCTTCGTGTCATATCAGGAGACCGGCCAAAAAAATGGTCTTACGGGCTATGGTGCCGCCAGCGCTACCGCCCCTCCGATTGCAACGGGTAATCGTGGCAAGTGTCCCGCAGGCTGGAAAACTTTGTCCGAATGCGATTCCGCCGGACAAGCTTTCGTACCCGCGTTAGCGGCAGCCGTCAGTCCGCAAGCGCCATGCAATCGGACCGGAAACCTTAACAACACCACTTCCAACGGTGGCATACAGGTTCAGTGTCCGAGCGGCACGGCCACCGACCCTCTCTTCAACCTCAATCCGGTGGCGATCAGTCTTCTTCAACTCCAGTTTCCTGACGGCCGCTATCTGGTTCCCGGTTCCGGGGTAGATCCGAGCGGTCCCAACGGAGGGTACGCGCTTCAGAACTATTCGATACCCGCAATTTTCAAAGATCACAATGGCATGGGCAATTTCGATTATCTGATCAACAGCAAACACACGTTGGCTGCCCGTTATCAGTATGAACGGGATCCACTCTATGCTCCTTTTCCGGTTCAGAATGCCCTTCAGCAAGGCAATTTCGTTCCTGGAAATCCGATCAGAACGATCAAATCGAACCATTCGTCCCTCCTGAGACTCACGTCGATTCTGTCGACGAACTTCGTGAACGAAGTCCACGTGGCCTACCAGCGCTACCCCATAAAGAACGACATCCTCACTTCATTCACAAATTCGCAGGTGGGTATCACAGATTTGCGCGCTGGGATCGACTTCCTCTCGGGCATAACCATCGGCTCCTCCTCCGGCGCGGGGATTTCCGGCGGGATGTCTATGGGCGGGCAGTATCAGTACGGCGGAACCGTGATCACCCACCAATACCAACTCGGTGATCAGGTTTCCTGGACCCATGGCAAGCATACAGTCCGCGTTGGCTTCGAGGCTGTGCGTGTGCTGGACACACCCAATAACTATGGTAGCCCCGTGGGTAACCCCACGTTCTCCAGATGGGCCGACCTCTTTATAGGCCGGGCCGGCTGCAGTGCCTTTACGGGAACGGGCACATGTAGTGCCACCAACCCCGGTAATACCAATGGTGCGGCGGGAAGCAGCATCACTGGCGGCGTGGGCGGCACGATCACCACGGGCACGTCCATACCTTATGGATGGCGGATCACCGATCTTGACGGCTTCGTTCAGGACGACTTCAAACTCAATTCACGATTGACGCTGAACCTTGGACTCCGCTGGGAATATGACGGCTGGGCCACCGAAAAGAATGGATACTTCTCCAACATCTGGTCAAGCCTGATCAACACTGTGCCGAATCC
>QHXD01000319.1 GCA_003223895.1 Acidobacteriota bacterium | reverse complement strand
CCGGAAATCGCCATTCTGCAAACGGTCATCGGCTGTACAGAGCAGAGCCCGGTTCATTCAGAGTGCCGGCCGGCGCTCAAAGTGTGATGCGCCTCACTCGAAGGGACGCGCGCCACGCTCCAAGTGACGCTCGCCTCACTTCAAGTGTCGCGAGGGAAGGAAAAAGTGTCGCGCGCCTCACTCGAAGGGACGCGCGCCTCACTCCAGGTGTCGCGCGCGAAGGAAAAAGTGTCGCGCGCCTCACTCGAAGGGACGCTCGCCTCACTCCAGGCGTCGCGAGCGAAGGAAAAAGTGTCGCTCGCGACACTCCGAGTGAGGCTCGCGACACTTTGGGGTTCGAGGGAGGGAGATGGGGCTGCCATGAAGCCGGATTTTGCCGGCTTCATGGCTGTTGAACAGTCACGCATCATGCGTTGTGGCTGCCGGGAGCGGGTGCTGGAGCGGACGGCGCCGGTTCGGGAGGCGCTGCCGGCGTGGCGACTACCGCCGCCCGAGGCTTGCGGCCGAAACGCTTGCCCAAGTCTTCGGCTGCAGTCCGGAGGATGGCCCCCGCATATGGCGTCTTGGTCACCGCATACACCGTTCGTGCTGCCGCGTAAGCCTCGGCGCCGAGCTGAACGACCCTATCATCGATCTTTTTGTGCAGAAGATCGATGGCCAGACGGATCGGGGAGAGACCGTCCAGTAGCTGCGCGTCCTTGCGCATCTCATCCAGGAACCCCGCAGGGAGGAGTTCCGGATGTTGCAGGACGATATCCACCGCTTTCCTGACGAAAGGCTGCGTTTTGTCGCCTAGCTTCGGCAGGATCACGCCTCAAAATGTAGTCGCGGGCCTTAGCCCGCGTTCGTTGAGTTTTCGCGAACCAAGGAACGCGGGCTAACTAAAGCCCGCGACTACAAGAAGCAAACATTGAACGCGTCCATTTGAAGCGGCGCCAATTCATTCACATCTTCATAGACCGCCGCTACAGGTCGGATTGCCTCCTTGAAACCTTTTTCCGCAGCCTGCTAATCAATTTTCAGGCTTCATCCGAAGTGTTTTTGTTCCTCGTGATTTCAGAAGATCAACTTCACCCCAAGCTGAACCTGCCGGGCCGTCGTGCGGGTGCTCGTAATTCGCCCGTAGGTCGGATTGATGGTCCCCGTGCCGGCCACCGCCCCTTGACTGAACGGGCCGCCGCCCGGCAATCCGAAATTCGGATGGTTCAGGACATTGAAAACTTCTCCCCGCAACTGAAGCGTTTTGTCTTCGGTGAATTTCACTCCCTTCAACAGCGCGAGATCCATGCTGGTCAGTCTCGGCCCATTCAACACATTCCTGCCGAAGTTACCGTTGAATCCCACATCGGGCAGCGTGAAGCAGTTTGCATCGTACCAGTGCTCGACCGTCGGATGCGCCGTGGGATTGCACCCCGGCACAAGGTTCGGGCGCGCAGACGAGCCCCTGAAGGTCTGCGTTGCGATTCCGCTCGTTACGTTGAACGGGTTGCCGCTGTGAGCGAGAAACACTCCACTGAACTGCCAGCCTTCAACAAGCTGGTTCCCGCGGAACGGGAGCGTGTACAGGCCGTTAAGTGAAAGACTATGGTGCAGGTCGTATGTGCAGCGGCCGATATCGTCGTTCGGATTGAAGGGATTTGAAATACTCGTACCGCCGTCGACCAGATAACTGCCGGATCCAATATCTGTGCATTTCGAATACGTGTAGGACACCTGTCCTGACCAGTTGTTGCTCAGCCTGCGATTGAGTCCCAACTGCAAAGCATTGTATTTCGCCCAACCAAAAAATCGAGCGGACGACAGGTTGTCATAGGCCGGATTCAAGCGTGGATTATCGACGACAGTGAGTCTCCCGCCCACCGTCTGCAAGGTGGCGAACTGGAGTCCCCTTGGCGTCACGATCGGAGTCGGCGGATTCAATTGGAGCTGCTGAACCTGGTGAACGCTGTGCGATCCCACGTAGGCAGCGGTCAGCGCCATACTCTGTCCCAGCTGGCGCTGCACACTGAGGTTCCACTGTTCGACATACGGAGTGTTCAGGCCGTTTTTCAGATCGATTGCAAACGTTTGTGTAGGCAGAGCGGGCGCAATACTCGAGAACGGTTTTGGAAACACCGGATTCAACTCCGTCGCAGTCAAGAGCGGCGGCGATTGATAATACGTTGCGGCGTAATCGCGAGGGCCGATAATCGAGTGGAAGACGCCAAAGCCCGCGCGCACTGCGGTCTGGTGATCTTTGAACGGGTCCCAGGCGATGCCGACGCGAGGGTCGAGATTCGCGAGAGACGGGTTGTGATCGTAAATGTTCGGAACCGCGGCGAAACCCGTGCTGTATGGCGGATCGATAATGCGGTGCATCTTGTTGTCCACTTCGGTTCCGTTTGTCGTCGGTGAATACCGCAATCCGAGATTCAGAGTAAGAGTGCTCGAGAGCCGCCAGTCTTCCTGCACGTAAAAGTCGTAGTACCACTCACGAAACCGGCGTGAGGCGTCGCGCCCACCGGGCACGGTGCCGCTGTATGTCGCCGGAACACCCTGCAGGAAGAGCGTAAGACTGTTAAACGCAAATGACCCGTGGCCGGGAATGGGAGAAAAGACGTTGGAATGAACTTTCGTGGCCGCAGCGCCGACTTTCAGGCTGTTGCCTCCCTTCGTCCAGTAAACGTCATCGCCAAAGTTATAGCGGGTCTGCGAGAACTGCCACGGACCCGGCGCCGCCGAACCGAAGCTGGTGATGCCGCCCGCGACGGTGAGGCCGCCATCCGGAAGGCCTTCGTTTGGAAACCATTGCAATTCAGGGTGAGTGATCACGTCGGTCTTGCTCCGCTGCCAGGGACGTGAAATGGCGAATCGCGCCTGGTTCAGCAGCGTTGTTGAAAACACGTGTTTCTGTTCAACGGTGAAAAACTGGTTGTTGTTGGAGTTGATTGCAGGCCACAGATCGGGAATCGGTCCGCCCGTCGGCTCAAACAGTTCGGCGGTGTCGTTGATATATCGCACGAACAGAGAATCCCCGCGCGGAAGAGCCCAGTCGAACCGCCCCAGTGCGTAATTCTCGTGTGCGGTCTGCTTGGGATTCAGCGTGACGAGCCCCTGACCGCCGCCAACCACGCTATCCGGCATGGGCCAGAATTTGAAATAGGGAGCCACGCGCGGATCAACTCCGACATTGACGAGACTGCCGCCCGGACCGGTCGGGAGAAGGCCTTGTCGAGCGTTCGCATCGGGCACGGTGATGATCCGGGTCTGACCGAGTCTCTGCCTGAACCCTTCATAGTTTCCAAAGAAAAACATCTGATCTCGCTTGATGGGGCCGCCGAGCGTCCCACCGAACTGGTCGCGGTGAAACGGAGGAATCGGGGCGTTCGGACGAGCGAAAAAATCCTTGGCGTCCATCGCGCTGTCGCGCATGAATTCGTAAGCCGTGCCGTGGAAATTGTTCGTTCCCGACTTGGTCACTGCGTTCATCACGGAACCATTGCCGCCATATTGCGCGCTGTATGTATTGGTGAGGAGTTGGAATTCTCCAATCGTGCCATCGAGAACCTGCGCTTGCCCGTTCGGTCTGGATCCCGAGACGGAGTACGCAGGAGCGACCCCGTAAAACGCGCCGGCAACGATGTTCTGATAGATCGCGACTCCGGGCGCCAGCAGGAGCAGTTGCTCGACGTTGCGGCCGTTTAGCGGCAGCGCCCGCATCTGGGACTCATCGACGAGGTTTGAAAGCTGAGCGGTCGTCGTCTCCACTTGTGGAGCTGCTTGCTCTACAGTGATGGTCTCGGTTAGTTGTCCAACACGCAACGCGAAATCAATCACGACGTCACTGCCGACGGTTACCTCGATTTCCTTGTGAATTACGGTTTGAAAGCCCTGTAGTTCAGCCTTCGCGTCGTACCGACCGATATTCAGGCTGGGAACCCGGTAACGCCCACGCTCGTCACTCAGCGTGGTTTGAACGATCCCCGTGCCGGTGTTCGTGACGCTGACCATGGCCCCGGGTACTGCGGCGCCGGAGGAATCCGTGACCGTACCCAGGATGGTCGCGGTCGTGGCCTGTCCCACGAGAGGTATACTCGCCGCCCCGGCAAGAAGAGCCGCCGACAAGGCGTAAATAAAAACAATACGAATTCTTGAATTGGTTGGCATTCGAGATTTCCCCCCTTTTCGCCGTCAGGCTCTAACATTCATCATTCGGTGTCAAAGCTTTTCCTGCGTCTCGGAACGCGGGCTAAAGCCCGCGACTACATTTGGGGCAGGCGGGTTCTAAATGTAGTCGCGGGCTTTAGCCCGCGTTCTGTGGCATGATTCCTTCCAGCCAGGGGAGAGCCGATCCAAATGCAGACGTTTAAGACCTCGGATGGGTGCGCCATCGCATATACGATTCATCCGACGCCGAATCCGGATCCGCAGCGTGTGGTCCTGATTCATTCATTGGCACTTGATGCCGGCATCTGGAACGGCGTCGTGACGAAACTGGCGGATCACGCAGAGATACTCACCTACGACTGCAGAGGGCACGGACGCTCCGGGCGTCACGCCTCGTCGTTTACACCCGAACTGTTCGCCCGGGATCTGGCCGAGTTGCTCGATCACGTCGGCTGGCGGACGGCGATGGTCGCGGGTTGTTCGATGGGCGGGTGCGTCGCGCAAGCGTTCGGCGGCATGTACACATCGCGCGTCAGCGCCCTGGGATTGATCGACACAACGGCCTGGTACGGCGAGGATGCTCCCGCGGTATGGCGCGAGCGAGCGGCCAACGCGCGCTCAAAGGGTCTTGCCGGGCTCGTGGATTTTCAGGTTACGCGATGGTTCGGCGACTCGTTTCGCAGCGCGCATCCGGAACTGGTGAGCGCTGCCACGCACGTTTTCCTGGCCAATGACCTGGATTGCTATGCTGCCAGTTGCGTCATGCTGGGCGACGCGGACCTGCGGCCTTACTTGTCGTCGCTGCGCATGCCTGTAGCGGTTATTGTTGGCGAACAAGACTACGCCACTCCGATTGCCATGGCCCGTGAACTCCACGAAGCGATTCCGCGATCCACGCTCTCGATCATTCCGGGCGCGCGGCACTTGACTCCCATCGAGTGCCCGGACGAGATTGCTTCGCATCTTCTTGAACGAGTTCGAGCATGATCCAGCATCGCGATATCGATTCCGCCGAATTGCTCGCACGTATCGAGAATGTGCCGTTCTCTCGATGGCACGCGAAAGCGCGCATCATCGTCGGGAGTGCGACGTTCTTTGATGCCTTCTCCGCTCTTTCACTGGCGTTCGCCCTTCCCGTCCTCATCAGCCTGTGGAACATCACTCCCACACAAAGCGGGCTCCTTATCGCCGCGAGTTACGTTGGACAACTCGCCGGCGCTTTGTTGTTCAGTTGGCTTGCCGAAAAGTTTGGACGCATCCCCAGCATGACGGCTGCGGTGGCGCTCATGTCTGCCATGAGTCTCGCATGTGCGATTGCAGGAAATTTCCCCACGTTGCTGGTTTTCCGGCTCGTCCAGGGAATCGGAGTTGGAGGCGAAATGCCTGTCGCCGCGGCCTACATCAGCGAGTTATCCAAAGCTCGCGGCCGCGGAAGATTCTTCATGTTGTACGAAATGATCTTTCCTGTGGGATTGATGGCGACGGGACAAATAGGCACCTGGGTTGTGCCTGCCTTCGGATGGCAAACCATGTTTCTGATCGGCGCGATTCCAGGCCTTGTTGTAGCTTTCCTGCTGGCGCGTCTTCCGGAATCGCCACGATGGTTGATTTCGAGAGGGCGTCTTGGCGAAGCAGAACAGATTGTGCGGCAGATGGAGGCCAGCACCGGGCATACGGTTTCAACCGCGAGTGAAGTCCCCGTTTCATCGCCCGGCAAGGTAGAACGGAGCAGATGGGGCGAGGTTCTGGGGCGCTCCTATCGCAGCCGGACATTGATCGCATGGACGCTCTGGGCGACCGCCTACTTTATTACAAATAGTCTGAACAACTGGATGCCCAGTCTCTACAACACCGTCTACCACCTGGGGCTGCGCCAATCGCTCCGCGCTGCCTCCATGACCAATGTCGCCCAGGTTCTGGTTCTGCTCATTTGCGCTTTCACCATTGATCGAATCGGCCGAAGGAACTGGACCGCGGTCGCCTTCATCGCGGGTGGAACCGCGCTCACGATTCTGGGGTTCGTCGGGGCCGAGAGCGTACGAAGTGTGATGATTCTAGGTACTTTTAGTTACGGGATCATCGGATCCATAAATGCCGTTTTGTATCTCTATACGCCCGAGATTTATCCCACGCGAATGCGGGCCATCGGGACCGGCCTGGCCACATCCTGGCTGCGTCTGGCTTCCGCCGTGGGCCCGCCGCTCGTGGGTTTCATGGTGGGCGCGCGGGGCATCGACTCGGTTTTCCTGATGTTCGCGGCAACCAGTGTTGTGGGATTGCTGGCTGCCACCCGAATGATCGAGACACGAGCCCGGCGCCTGGAAGAAATCGCGAGCTAGCTTCACTACGAAAACCTCTGGACGATGGATTTGCGGAGCCGTAGTCTAGAGGACCATCGGAGGTGAAAACTCATGCTCAGCCGAATGCGAATCGGGTGTGCCGCCCTGGTTGTACTCAGTTTCTGGACAGCAAGGCTGTCCGCGCAAGCGACGCTGGAAATCAAAGACTACGTTGCCGTGCCGATGACGGGCCTGGTCGACGGGAAAGGCAGCAACGATCTTCTGCTTTCCCGGGTGAATACCTTGCGAGAGGAAGCGGGTGGCTCGAGGCGCTTCTTTGTCGGCGATCTTAACGGTCCTTTGTACATCGTCGATAAGGACCACGAAGAAGTTCACCGTCTATCTCGATTTCAACGGCAATGAAGGCCGGAAGGGCATCTTCCACCGGCTGACAATCGTGAACGGCTACGGGAACGGGTTGAATGGTTTCTATCTGGATCCCGATTACACGCGAAATGGAAAGTTTTATACGGTACACATCGAGGATCCGGCGCTTCCCGGGTCGAATCTCCCCGACAACTCAGCGTTCCCAGGGCTGAATCTCTCCGGTTACACGACAACGCCGGCGATCAAGACGCCGGGGCCTCTCCAGAACGAGGGAGTTCTGATCGAATGGACCGATTCAAACCCCTCGAATTCGACCTTTGAAGGGACCGCCCGCGAGCTCATGCGCGTGCAGCTCAATACGCGCGCTCACCCGATGGGCGACTTGATTTTCAATCCGACAGCACGGCGAGGGGATCCCGACTGGCGCGTGCTCTACATGGAGGTTGGGGACGGCGGTTCCGGCGAATCCCTTTCGATTCCAGCCATCAGGTCCAATCCGCAACGGCTCGACAACCTCGAGGGAAAGATTGTCCGCATCATTCCCGACCTCAATGAGCACACGGCGACGAGCACTGTGAGTGAAAACGGCCGCTACCGGATTCCCAATGACAATCCCTTCCTCTCGACGCCGGGCGCCCGCAAGGAGATCTGGGCCTACGGTTTCCGCAATCCTCATCGCCTGAATTGGGCGGTCGATCCGGATAACCCGGCGAACAACCGGCTCATTGTGAATTCCGTGGGCCTGCATACGTGGGAGACCGTCAACATTGTTCACAAAGGCGGCAATTACGGCTATGCGCAGCGCGAAGGAAATGAGCTGCTGAAGCCGGACAACACTACCGGACCGCTGCCCCAGAACGACAAGATTCCGCTGCAGGTTGGCGACGACTTCACAGACACCCTGGTTGTCCCGACCTATGCGGTCATCCAGTACGGGCACGTCGAGAACGGCGGGGATGCGATCGGCAGCGGTTTCCTTTACAACGGCAAGGCGATTCCCGCTCTTCGCGGAAAGTACCTGTTCACCGATATCACGACCGGTCACATCTGGTATGCCAACTACAAGGACATGCTGGCTGCGGACGACGGCAAGCCCGGCACGATGGCGGCCATCCACCAGGTGAAGGTCCTGTGGGACGATCCAAACGATTCGCCGAACGCCGGAAAGAAGGTTTACGACTCGATGTTTTCGATTGCTGAAGCCGGCTACCATACGCGCGGCGGCACGAATCCGCGTTTGCCCGGCCGGGCGACTGTCACCAAGGGCGGCCGCGCCGATGCCCGTTTTTCACTCGATGCAAACGGCGAGTTGTATCTTTATACCAAAAGCGACGGCATCATCCGCGCCGTCGTTGGAGCGACCGGCTTCTAGGGAACCAAGAAAACGAACCGCGGATTTCACGGATTACAAACTGTACCGGCGGTCTATGACCGCCGGTATTTCGTTGATTCCGGGAAAAACCGGCGCTCATAGAGCGCCGCTACAGTTGGATTCAACCGCCATTCGAGAGTTTTTCAGCATCCTGCAAAGTTAGGGAGGGCGGATCTGCAATCAGCAATTTGGAATCGCCGATTCCGGGTTCTCAATCAGCCTTAGCGATCATTGCTTTTGAAAATTGCTTTAGAAAATTTCCTATATATATTCCAAATCGGCGATTCCAAATTGCTGATTGCAGATCCGCTCTCCGTCGGATTCCCGGGATATGGTACCATCCGCTTCCTATGCGCGAAATCAGTGTGAATGAAACCACAGATCAAGCGGCTCATGCCCTGGCTTCCGGACGATATCTTCCCTTCCTGCTCGTCCTGTTTGTGGGCAGCGGTTGTTCTGCATTGATTTACGAAATCGTCTGGTTCCAGCTCCTGGAGCTTGTTATCGGTTCATCGACCATTTCCCTCGGCATCCTGCTCGGAACCTTCATGGGTGGAATGTGTCTTGGCAGCTGGTTGCTGCCGCGGTTCGTTTCTCGCACCCATCATCCGCTGCGCGTATATGCCTTCATGGAACTGGGCATCGGCCTCATAGGTCTGGCCATTTTCTTCGGAATGCCGCTCCTTGGTGGCCTGTATCTGGCATGGGCCGGTTCCGGCTTTTACGGAATGTTGTTTCGAGGGATCGTGGCAGGTGTGTGTTTGCTGCCGCCAACCCTGTTAATGGGAGCGACACTGCCGGCGATCTCTCGATGGGTGGAGACGACGCCGGCCGGTGTCTCCTGGCTGGGATTCTTTTACGGGGGCAACATCGGTGGCGCGGTCATCGGCAGCCTGCTGACCGGGTTCTATTTGCTGCGGGTCCATGACATTGCCGTCGCAACCTTCGTTGCGGTAACGATCAACGCAATCGTTGCAGTTCTCAGTCTCAGCCTCGCCAGAGCAACTTCCTACTCACCGGCAGCCGAAGCTTTGGACGGCGGAATGACGCAGGCCGGAGCGTGGACCATCTATACGGCCATTGCGCTCTCCGGAATGACGGCACTGGCGTCCGAAGTGATCTGGACCCGAATTCTGACACTGCTCTTTGGCGCCACTGTCTATACGTTCTCGCTCGTGCTCGCCGTGTTTCTGCTGGGACTGGGAATCGGCAGCGCGTTGGGATCCGCTCTCGGAAACCAGATGGCCCGGCCGCGCGTGGCGCTGGCGTGGTGCCAGATGCTGCTGTGCGCCGCCATAGCCTGGGCGGCCTACATGCTCATGCAGTCATTGCCGAATTGGCCCATCGACCCTTCCCTCACCGGTGATCCCTGGGTCAACATGCAGCTCGACCTGGTTCGATCGTTGTGGGCTGTACTGCCTGCAGCCATTCTTTGGGGCGCGAGCTTCCCGCTGGCGCTCGCTTCGCTGGCGTCGCGAGGACAGGATCCGGCGCGCCTCGTTGGCGGCGTCTATGCGGCCAACACGGTGGGAGCCATCGTTGGATCGCTCGGTGCGAGCCTTCTGCTCGTGGCCTGGCTGGGTAGCCAGCAGTCGCAGCAGCTCCTGATCATCATCTCAGCGACTTCGGCCGTGCTTGCGCTGGTCCCTGCCACCTTCGATGCTGAATCGAGCAAGGGCAAGTCCAGCGTGGCGCTCGCAATTTTTCTCGTACTCGCCGCAGGTTTCACGGTATTGCTGGCGCGCCGCATTCCTGAGCTGCCGGCGCGACTGGTCGAATACGGCCGCTTCGCTGCGATGCGGGGCGCCCAGAACAAGACTATTTATGTCGGTGAGGGACTGACGGCTTCCGTGGCAGTTTCTGATTTGCCGGATGGCATCAGGAACTATCACAATGCCGGCAAAGTACAGGCTTCGAGCGATCCGGCGGATATGAAGTTGCAGCGGATGCTCGGGCATCTCACAACGTTGCTGCCTGAGAATCCACACAGAGTTCTTGTCATTGGATGCGGCGCCGGTGTGACCGCCGGTGCCGTGAGCATCGAGCCCAGACTGCAGCGCCAGACGATTGCGGAGATCGAACCGCTCGTATGTCGTGAAGAACCCGAAGGTAGAGATACGCGTGGATGATGGGCGGCACTATCTCCTCACGAGCAGGGAGAAGTTCGACGGCATTACTTCCGACCCGCTCGACCCGTGGGTGAAGGGTGCTGCCGCTCTTTACACGAAGGAATTCTTCGAGGTTGCCAGACAGCATCTGAATCCGGGCGGCGTCGTCACGCAGTTCGTGCAGCTATACGAGAGCAACGAGGAAGCAGTGAAGAGCGAGATTGCGACCTTCTTCGAAGTGTTTCCGAACGGTGCAGTGTTCGCCAACCTCGTCAATGGACAGGGCTACGATGTAGTACTGGTGGGACAGGCCGAGCCCATGAAGATCGATGTCGACAAAATGCAGCAGCGTTTGAACATGCCCGAATACGCCCCTGTCGTGCAGTCGCTGCGCGAAACCGGAATCTACTCGGCGGTTGATCTGCTCTCGACGTTCGCCGGTCACGCAGCCGATTTGAAAACGTGGCTGGCAGACGCATCGATCAATCGCGATCTCAACCT
This sequence comes from Acidobacteriota bacterium, assembly GCA_003223895.1. Classification (GTDB taxonomy): domain Bacteria; phylum Acidobacteriota; class Terriglobia; order 20CM-2-55-15; family 20CM-2-55-15; genus 20CM-2-55-15. Next base: position 8,013 of record QHXD01000319.1, on the reverse strand, counting down.
GCGACTGCAATACCTGGCGGGCCTGGGCCTGAACCTCTACAGAGCCGATCCCATCTACGTCAGCATGGTTGCGCACGCGCGCTACCCCGGCGATCTCTTCACGGGTTCCGAAACAACGTTGCAGTCCCTTCGAAAGACGATCCGCTTTAATGATCGGTAATCAAAGCATGGTGGCGCCGCTGCGGAGCGTCATCGTGAAACGTCCAGAGGAAGCTTTTCGAAACCCGGAGGCTATCGAAAAAGAATGGCGGCCGCTGGGTTATACCCGCCCGCCGGACCTGGAACGAGCGAGCGAAGACCATCAGCGATTCACTTCATTGTTGACCGCGGCGGGCGCAGAAGTGCTGTACCTTCCCACCGATGAACGCACAGGATTGGATTCCATCTATGCCCACGACCCGGTGCTGATCACGGACCGGGGCGCAATCATTTTTCAAACCGGAAAACCGGCTCGCCGCGGGGAAGGTCCCGCGTTTGCGGACGCGTTTGGGACCTGGAACGTGCCGATCCTGGGAGTTGTCGAAGGAGCCGCAACCGCGGAGGCAGGGGACATGGTCTGGCTCGACCGGCACACGCTTCTGGTCGGCCGGGGTTTTCGCACCAATGCTTCCGGCATCGAAACTCTTTCGGCGCTGCTGAAATCCCTCGGAGTCACGGTCATCACCGTGCAACTTCCTTATTGGAACGGACCGGAGGAAGTTCTGCACCTGATGTCTTTCGTCAGCCTTCTCGACGACAACCTCGCGGTCGTCTATCGGCGCGCCATGCCGGTCCCGCTCTTCGAACTCTTCAACGAAAAAGGCATTCAGCTTGTCGATGTTCCTGACGAGGAATACCCAACGCTTGGCTGCAATGTGCTGGCGCTATCTCCCCGCAACATCGTCATGGTGGGCGGAAATCCGGTCACGCGGGGGCGCCTGGAGGCTGCAGGCTGCAAAATTTCGGAGTTCGATGGTAATGAAATCTGTTTTCCGGGAGCGGGCGGCCCGACCTGTCTTACGCGGCCGCTGTGGCGTTCGTCGTAGCGATATCTGGAGATTAGCCGCGAATTACGCCAATTACGCGAATGGGGTGCATCAAATGTTCTTTGATGCACCCCATTCGCGTAATTGGCGTAATTCGCGGCTAATCTTTTGTGCCCGCGTTCAACTGCATGGTATTGAAGAAGGTTTACTGCTGGTTGTTTCCGCCGCCTCTGGCGAATATCCGGCCATCGGACATTGTAATTTGGGCAGTGCCGATTCTGTTCGACTCTGCTTTCTTTGCACGGACGCCACTTACCTGCACGACGTCGCCCGGTTTCAAGGAGTCTTTTCTCCAACCCTGGCGATAAAGCGAATTCGGCGGGCCGCCTTCGACGGAATAGACGACAGCCTTTCCGCTTTCGTCTTTGGTTTCAATATTGACGTAGATGTGGGGGTTCATCCAATCGACGCTTTTCACGGTGCCCGTGAACTTTATTGGCTTGGCGCTGTCGAACTCAGCCGATATAGCATGATGCGCAACGAGCGGCATCGCGGTAAGAAGCACTCCAGCCAAACTTAACAGAATCAAAATATTTCGCTTCATCAATACCTCCTGGCACGTGTGAACTGAACGGCAGTTATGTCAAGATGAACGCGGGCTAAAGCCCGCGACTACATTGAGGCCGACACGTGACCCCAGATGTAGTCGCGGGCTTTAGCCCGCGTTCGTTGTTACTTTGCCTTCGTGAGTTCGTCGTACAGTGAGGCGAAAAATGCGGGTTGAAACTGCCAGCCAAGATCGTCCGTTTTCACCTGCGAGGCAAGTTGATCCTTCGTGGCGCCGCTCTTGATCGCATCCGAAGCGCGCTTCACCAGGGTATCGAACTTTGCTCGAAATGCCTGAACATCCGCGCGGGACTTGGGCTCGCCGCGGCCGGGAATTGCCTGTTCGAAATCGAGGCTGAGCACGCCGTCAAGCATCTTCGTCCACCCGAGGGCGCTGCCGCCGTTGGCGAAATCGACGACCGGCGTCGCATCGGTGATCTGATCGCTCACCATGATGACCTTTGAATCGGGGAAATACACCATCGTGTCGTCGCCCGTGTGGCCGCGTCCGAAGCTGTACAGGCGCACTTCGGCGTCTCCAAGCTTCAACGTGTAATCCTTTGCAAACGTCACGGTCGGACGGCCGGGAATGTCCTTCGTCCGTGGATCATTCTCCATCCAGGTTTTCAGAGCTTCGAGCGCCACGACCTGAGCGCCGGCATCTATGAACTTCTGGTTATTGCCGACGTGATCCGGATGGTGTTGCGTATTGATCACGAATTTCACCGGCTGGTTCGTGACCGACCTGATCTCTTCCATTACGCGGTTGTAGTTATCGCTTTCAGCAGCCGTTGGTGGATTTGGAGGGTTTTTTGTATCAACAACGATTAAACCTTGATTCGTAACCCGGATAAGAGTGTTTGCTCCCCCACCCGTGATCTCGTAGAGATTCGGCTTCAGCATCTTGATCTTTTCGACAGTTTGTCCAGCGGCTCCGCGGCCGCCGCCGCGTTGGGCGAACGCAGCCGGGACCAGCGCTACAAGCGCCAGAATGGTTCCTCCTCGTCCGGGAAAATGACTGATCGCCATTGGCCATCAGTCATTTTCCCAAGAGGGGTCATATTAACATCCTCTTGACACTAATCGGAGTCGGCACTAGCCTTTCCGACTGAAAATCGAGGTCTGGATTGAGAAAGGAGATCTAACGTGAGAATTCGCTTGAATTCGATCATTGTTGCGACCGCCGTGTTGATCCTTTTATCTCTGGAGCTCACGCTCGCGGCTACTCAGGCAGGACAACAAGGCGGTGGTGCAGGCACTGCGGCGCAAGGTGGACAACGAGGTGGACGAGGCGCCAATGCCAATCTTCCGCCCGCGGGACCGGCTCCCCGTCTTCCCAACGGCAAGCCCCACAGAATGGTGAGCGAGTGCCGGCGCTACCGCCAGGAGCAGACCGAAACCCACAATGAGACCACCCTTGAGAATCCGTGCCATCGATACCTCCAATTAACTCCGAATACTTGTTTGGAACGAATTATTGACGCCAAAGGTGCGCCCAAGAGGTACGATCTTCCTTACACCGAATGGGGATTGAAAGAGTGGAAGGCGTATGACCCCGAGAAAAACGGTGACTATGCCGGAAGCTGCCTGCCATTCGGCATGTCGCGAAGCATTAACTCGCCGCATGGCGTTCAGATCCTTCAGACCAACGACGCCACAGCCTTCCTCTGGGAACAGAACACATGGTTCCACTGGGTTCCGACGGACCCCAATTTCAAATGGCCTGCGGATCTGCCGCAGGCCTGGAATGGAGTTTCTGTCGGTCATTGGGACGGAGACACACTGGTGGTCGAAACGAGTGGTTTCAACGGATACACAAGACTCGACACCAATGGCCACCCGCACAGCGCGGAAGCGAAGTTCATCAATACGTTCACTCGAACGGATTCACGAACGATTCAGCACACCTTCACGGTGCACGATCCGAAAGCCTACACTCACGACTGGATGAACGTCCGAACCTGGATCCAGAGGCCCGCCAACGATGTGATCATGGAGTACTCCTGCGAAGAGAACAACCTTGGTCTCGAGGACGGGACGATCATCAAGTGGAAGTATCCGAAGGTCGATTGAGGACAGGACTGCAAAAGCCCTTCAGAGCCCACGGCTCTGAAGGGCTTTTTTGTTTTTGGGAAAGAAGCCGGCTTATTATTGCGTTGCGGCGCCGCCAAATGCCCGCGTGCCGTCGGCGCGTGTGATGGTGCCATTCACTCTCATGGAATCCGCTTTTTTAGCGTGGCTGCCTGACACGCTGACGACCTCGCCGATCTTCAGCGTATCCGGTCTCCATCCATTCCGGAAGAGAGCGTTCGGGGCACCGCCTTCGACCTGATAAACCACCTCTTTTCCATTCGCATCCTTTGTTTTGATATGCGTGTAGATGTGGGGGTTCATCCAGTCGACCTTCTCGACGGTTCCTGTGAACGTAACAGGCTTGTCCTTGTCAAATTCTGCTGACACAGAATGGTGAGCGAGTGCCGGCGCTACCGCCAGGAGCAGACCGAAACCCACAATGAGACCACCCTTGAGAATCCGTGCCATCGATACCTCCAATTAACTCCGAATACTTGTTTGGAACGAATTATTGACGCCAAAGTCTTTAAAGTCAAGTCCGTACTGAAATACCAGATCACGGAACAATGGGACTGCTCCGATCGACGGAATCCAGGACACCAAGCATGAGCTCCGGGGCAAAATTGTTGTCCTGGCAGACGTATTCAAACAACTCGTCGCCCGGAACATTGCGCAGGTTGAACTGACCGGACCAGGGTGCAGTGTAGACACCCGGATCATCGACCGTCACTTCGTATCTTATATTATCGAAATCCACGCGGGTGAAGCGTTCGATCAAATGAAGCTTTTCCGTATGAGGGTGCGCGCCCCTGTCGAACCAGAACCTTTCATTGTATCCAACTGAGTCGACGACGAGCGTGTCGCCTTCCCAATGACCGACATTGTGTCCGTAGTAACTGGGTTCGAGGTTCTTTGGATGAGGCCGGCCATCCATGAAAATGATCCGGAAGGTATGCGGGCCGCCGACATCAAAGATATACATCCGCTGGAGTTCGGGTAATTCGAGGAACTCGACTCCGTAGGGAGTAAGAAACTGCCGCGGGCCACCCGAGGGTTTGCAACGTGTGTGGGGTTCAAATGCGTTTTGCCGGCGGTCCTGCACTACTGCTTCCGCCCAGGGCTGAAAGGGGACTTTGACGGGACTGTTGTCCGCATTCCTTAAATTAGTAATGCCACCGATCCAAAGACCTGTTTCCCGTTTCCCCGGAGTCGAATCCAGAGTGACGCGCCCATCGGATCCACGCGGAGCGGGGCCGGATGGACGTTGCGCTCGTTGCCCGCGTGGGCCCTGCTGTTCAGGCGCATCGACGATTCCACCGTTCCCGTTTGTCGAAAATGTTCTCTGCCCACGTTGCCCGCGCTGACCGGCCGCAGCATCCTGTCCCGCTGGTGCACCCTGACCGAAGGCGAATCCGACGCTCGCAATCACCAGCGTTGCCGCGAATCCAAGTACTCGGTATTTCATATAATTCCTCCTGCCAAAAGAGGCCTGATTCGACTTAAGTATCTACAGGCCCCACACTGACGTGTCAACAAAAACACAGGGCTTCTCCTCCGACGGCCGCCATTATAGAATCCGGGCCGGTATCCAACATCTCTCCAGAGGAATCTCGGTGGGTTATTCGAAGATCGCTGTTGGAATGGTGTTCGCAATATCGCTCGTTCCTGCTTTGCCGTTGAACGGTGCCGAACACCGGGATGTAGGTCTCACTCAGAGTGGCGTTCGGATCGAAGCGGTTGTTGTTGGGGGCGCGTCTTCGAGCTCACCCACAGTGTTGCTCGTGGGCGGCCTTGCCGGGAATGACGAGTCCGCCCGTATCGTCGCCCAGGAAGTTCAGAAGTTCGAAACCCTGCGGCAAGATCGGCGCCCGTTCCAACTCGTGGCCATCTCTCTGGCAAATCCGGATAAGAGCCGGCTGCAGTTTCCTCCCACCGGCGTTGCCTACCGCGAAAATCCGGAATCGCACGCACTCTGGCGATGGATAGGAATCCACGCCCCGGATATGGTGCTTATCATGGCCGTCGAAGATTTTGGCCTGGCCGACGCACTGTCTCAAAACGCCGTGGCCGGCGTCGGCCGGATTCCCGCACGGCGCGTGGATATTAAAGAAGGTTTGCTGCAGTCGTTGCCACGAGAGATCTCCTCATCCGAAGCACACCGGGAGCTCGATCGGCGCCTTCGTCGTCCGGGACGGCAGCTTGCGGCCGAGCTGACACAGGTCTACGGCCATGACTTCAACCAACTGACCTATATTCCTGGGCTGGCGCTTATCGGTCAGCTTCGCATGGGACGCATCGCGGACGTCGAGCGGCTTGCGGCGCCATATGTGGACGGGAGGAAGAGCCCTCTTGAAAGACCCACATCGTTGACTCTTGCTGGGCACCTTGTATTCGCCGAGCTGGCTGAAAGAACCGGGAATCCCCGCTATACCGAGCTCGTTCGCAAGGCAGCCGACCTCGGTTTTACGGCGAGCGGCGAAATGAAGGAATCGATGCCGTTCCACGACGAAATGAGCGATTCGGTCTTCATGGCTATTCCGCTCCTGGCCAAAGCCGGGAAGCTGACAGGGAACCCGAAGTACTTTGATATGGCCGCGCGCCACCTGGCATTCATGCAGAAGCTTGATCTGCGGCGGGACGGCCTTTATCGGCATTCGCCTTTGAGCGAGGCGGCATGGGGGCGCGGAAATGCATTTCCCGCTCTGGGACTCATGCTGACGCTTTCCGATTTGCCGGTGGATAATCCCCAGTTTGGCCCCGTCCTGCGGGCGTTTCGCGAGCACATGTCTGCGCTGGGCCGCTTTCAGGATGAGGATGGGTTGTGGCGGGAGGTGATCGATCATCCGGGAGCCTATCCGGAGTACACTGCGACCGCGATGATCGCTGCCTCGATGTTGCGGGGCATCAACAACGGCTGGCTCGATTGGGACGAGTTCCAGCCCCTCGTCGATAAGGCCTGGCGCGCTATCCAGGCGCGCACCGCTTCGGATGGCCGCTTGTCGGACGTTTGCGAATCCACGAACAAACAGCGATCCCTGAACGATTACCTTCACCGCGCTGCAATCCTCGATCGCGATCCCCGCGGCGGGGCCATGGCTTTGCTGTTCGCGCTCGAGATGGCCGGGATGTAATTGGCCCCGGAATTCGCGTAATCCGCGGCTGAAAATCCTCTCTCTCGCAATTCCTTGACATTGTGCGCACGCGCCGCCTTATACTGACGCCAACTTTCCAACAAAAACAACTTCCAGGTCTTCCGCCGACGTTTCAGAACTGACCACCGAGGGCGGATTAAGGGGGACCAGATGCGTTTGAACATTGCAAGCATCGTTCTGGTGACTCTTGTTGTAGTGGCGACAGCTATCCTGAGTTTTGGCCAGCGAACGGATGCCACTTTCGCGGGAGTCGTTACGGATCCATCCGGCGCGGTCTTACCCGGAGCGGAGATACAACTCATCAACGAGCGCACCGCCGCCGTGTTGCAACAAGTATCCAGCGAGACGGGGGAGTTCGTATTCAATTTCGTGCCCGTCAGCACTTACACGTTCAAAATCGTGATGCCGGGCTTCAGGAGTTACGAAAACAGGGGCATTCCGCTAGGCGCCGCACAGAACGTCAGGCGGACATATGTGCTGGAAGTTGGCGCGGTCACTGACAGTGTGACCGTGACCGGTGAAGCGCCATTGGTGAATACAGTCTCTCCCGAACAGCGGATGAGCCTGGAGACGGTCGAGGTGCACAACCTTCCTATGATCAACCGGAATATCACCAACATTCTCGATGTCAATTCCGGGCTGACCAGAGGGGAGGCCAATTTCACGGGCATGGCTGGGACGCGTTTCCGGCTCAACGGACTCGGCGGTAGTTCGATGAATGTCACGGCGAACGGGACCGATGCCAACGGCAACGCCGGCTCGATGGTGATATCCGGGTACGGACAATACAACAAGATCGAGGTCATGAGCGCCGAGGCGATCGCCGAGGTGCAAATCGTAAAAGGCGTGATCCCGGCCGAATACGGTTCGGCGATGGCGGGCACGATGAGCGTGATCTCGAAATCGGGAACGAACCAATGGCATGGCAGCATCTTTCATCGCTATGAAGGTTCCGTGCTCTCCGCCCGGCAACCATTCCTTGCTCATGAGGCCAACTCGGTATGGAACCAGTTCGGCGGTTCGCTGGGAGGGCCGAACCTGCGCGACAAGCTGTTTTTCTTCGTGGCGTATGAAGGCTACCGGCAGCGTACGACCATAGCGCTGCCAAACGCTGCGTCGGTTCCGACCCAACGCTTCCGCGACATCATGATGACGTCGCTTCGATTTCCTGAAACGAAGCTCTTCCTGGATCACCTGCCGCTGCCCAACCAGCCCCA
>QHXD01000318.1:417-6818 GCA_003223895.1 Acidobacteriota bacterium | reverse complement strand
GGCTGAGCTGGGGGTCTCGTCTTTTTCGTACATTGATACCGGGCCAGCAGCGTTTCAAAATACGTGCTCGCAAACTCCCGTCCTCCGTCGACAACCAGGATCTGCGGAAACCGGCTGAATCGGCGGACGCATTCCCGCAAGGTCATCATGCAGGACCGGTAGCTCGGTGCATCGAACGTCAGATAGAACGCGAGCGTCCGGCGCGAAAAGGCGTCCGTTAACAGCGTCAGCCATGGCCGCCCCAACCGGTGGCCCGCGCCGGCGACACACTCCACGTCCAACTCGGTATGATCGATATGAGCAATCTCAAACGGCCGATCGCCGTGTCGTGGCGTCCTCAGGTTTAGGTCCCAATAAAACGTCGCTACCTGGTAACTGGCTCTTCGGCCCTTCCGCTTCAGCGTTTGATCGAAGGCCGATCGCTTCTCTACGGCGAGACAGAAAGTCTTGTAGCTTGGAACCGGCGCCGCTTGTGCTTCGCAGATCCGTTTCAGTCGGACCCATGACGCATACTTCGTCTTCTGCTTTAGCGTCTCGTAATCGGCCTTGATCGATTCCTGCATCAGCCGCCGGGATGTTTCCGGCAGCTTGGCTGTGCGATTGCCTCGATCGGACAACTGCGGCAGCAATCCCACAAATCCGCTACGATACGCCGCCTCGGCTTTGCGATAGAGGGCGAGCCAACGGAAAAAGGTTCTGGCGGGAACAACGCCGCTTGCAGGCAAGACGCCCGTCTCCACATACTGGCTGATCAATCCGGAGCGATGCGTGGCAGTCTGCAGGTCGTCTTCGCTGGCTCGCGACAGGCGCTCACGTATCGCCCTGTCCGCATCCGGATCACGATTCACCGGAAGCATCTGCGCTCGGTTTTCTCGAATCAACGTTTCAAACGCCGTAATGGGCAGTTCCGTCAGGTTTCGATCCGAAAGCAAGGCGACCGCCGTTTCGCCGACATTCACGACGTCCCAATTGCGGCCGTCCCAACTGATGCGGCTGCCACAGCGAAGACTCTCTGCCGAAAGCGGCATTGCGTGTGAGATCGCATTCGATGTTGATCGGAGCGCCGTTTCCCGTGTGGCGAACACATTCACTTTCGACGGCTCGGCTAAAGCCGCCGCCCGTAAATCCACGTAGAGGATTCCGGCCGCGATCATGGTGAAGATATCGTCCGGCGTGATTGTTCCTTCGCTCAGCCGCAGCAAATCTTCCAACGGTATGCCCGGCGTCGCGGACACCAGAGCCACGGCGTTCTCGCAAATCGCCGGTAACAGTTTCTTTGAACCGGCGCGAAAATAGTCCTCAAGAAACTGGATGTTTCGTTGAAAGGTCGCATCAATGTCTGCCGATGATCGAACGCGGTAATAAAGACCAAGCGGCTCAGCGTACGCAATTCCAGGCGGACAACGCCAGCGGCCAGCGTCATTCCTACAATAGCGGTTCGGATTCCGTTCGCTCAGGCGCTCGACGTCTTCCTCGGTTTTCCATTCCTCCCAGCCGGCTTCCGTTTCCCGGATGACGAAGAAATCCGGAGTATGCCGCACGCTCATCGGCCTTCCATTGGGGCTTTCGTACGCGAGTGGGATTGCCGGCGGCTGGTCAAAATATTCCAGAACTTCGGCATCGTGTTCCATCTCATAGATGCCCGCCAGTTCGACTCGATGGCTTTCGAACTGGATTGTCACACCCATCTTCTGGCTCGGATAGCGCCCGCTCACATTCGATCTTCCGCCTCCCACGCGGCGCGAGGGAGGCGATGACCGAATGCGATCAATCGTTATACGCGTTTCTTCTGGAATGTGGAGTCGCTGAAACCACGATGACAATCCATCAGGTGTGAGCATACGAGCGACCTCCCGTAAAGCCCCTTGAACACCGGTACCAGGTACCCGATTGCGCCGCCGAAGGAAAACCGTTCACCGGCGTGACCCGCGGCGCTTCTCGCCTTTTCGTGCGCGGACGTATCGAAGCCCGGCCTGTTTCACTAACTCCTGAAACTGCCGGCCGTTCTCGACCGCTTTCTCAATGTCCGGCGCCAACTCGTCTGGCACGTAGACCGAAAAGCGCTGCGCCCCTCGGTAGCCGGACAGGGCATAGCTGCTATGGCCCACGCCGGATTCACAGGCGGAGCAGTGCTCCCGAATACAAGGACTTTTTCGCAACGAAATCGAACCCAAAGCGACCGGCCAGAGCCTCTCAATAGCTCGCAAAAACCAACGTCTGACGTCTTCAGCTGTTTCGTTCTTCGCCATTGCATATGTGTTATATAACACCTATTCCGCATTGGGCAATGTTTCTTTGATTCGTTTGGTCCGTCTCGTGGAATCTGATGCGCAGATCGGTTAGACTGAAACCGTATGGAGAGGAAACTTCAAGCCGTGTACAAAGATGGTGTACTCCAGCCCTTGGAGGCCCTACCTCTTGAAGAGAGGCAGCAGGTAACTGTGACGATTAACGACACCCCGGCCAACGGCCAAGACATTGCCGGATACTTCACGCCTGAAGAATGGGCAGAAGCGGCTCACGACGATATCTCTCTGGATGAAGTGGGACGCGCCCTGTCCACCATCTCTGGTTCTCTTTCCGAGGCCGTTATCGCTCTCCGCCAAGAGCGTTAAGTGCCGAACTATTTTCTGGACACCAGCGCGCTGGCGAAACTCTACCACCAGGAGTCCGGCTCCGATTACATGGACCGTATCCTTGAACAGCAGGGTTCTCGATCCTTGATCTCGCGCCTTTCGATTGTGGAGTTCGAATCGGTGCTCGCCATGAAAGTCCGGACCAAGGAGATTGATCAGCCCGCCCTCGAGGTTGTCCGGCGGCGCTTCCGATCCGATCTTGCACGCCAGCGCCTCTTCGTCGCGCCGCCGGTCCATGAATCCCACTTTCAGAGCGCAAGGAAACTACTCGTTCAATACGGAGTGAGCGAGGGTCTTCGGACTCTTGACGCGCTGCAGTTGGCTATCGCTCTCGATCTCCACCGCCTGGGTAATATCTCCACGATTGTCGCGGCGGACCAAAGACTCTGCCGCGTCTCCTCATTGGCAGGCTGTACCGCGATCAACCCGGAACAGCCGGGTCCCATCTTGATCTGAAGACTTCACCAGAGTCGCGGTCGTTCAGACCAGTGCGAACAACTGGCCGGGCCGTGCACTCTGTGCCTCTTTATGGTTCCTTTTTTGAACCCGCTGCCACTTTATGCTTCCCATCAGCCCATGTGCGCTGAAGTACGGCCGCTGAGAAACACGGTACTTCCAGCTATGGCACTGTCACTTTATGCTTCCCGGCGCTGCCACTTTATGGTTCAAGTCACACGCCAGTTTGGCGCTTTGCCCATTTTTTGCCCTTTTCGCGCACTTCGTGATCGCCACGCCTTACTTCTTGTACTATGTCGTTATGAATCTCGCCGGACTGCTCAAGGTCAAAAGGCAAGACATCATCACAGCCGCTCAACGACACGGTGCCCACAACATCCGAGTGTTTGGTTCCGCTGCGCGCGGCGATGAACATCCGGATAGTGATGTCGACTTCCTGGTGGACATGGAACCAGGCCGAAGTCTGCTCGACATGGGCGGGCTATTGATGGAGTTGCGTGAATTACTCGGCCGGGATGTCGATGCAGTGACGGAGCGGGGTCTCAAGCCACGCATTCGTGACCGCGTCCTGAAAGAGGCCGTTCCTCTGTGAGAGACGCACGCGAGCGTTTACGGGACATACTCGATGCCATTGGCCATATCGAAAGATATGCCACTCGCGGACGCGAAGCATTCGAAGCAGATGAACTTCTTCAAAACTGGTGCGTCCGGCATCTTCAAATCATCGGTGAAGCGGCTCGGCTCTTGCCGGAAGAAGTCCGCGCCTCGGCGCCGGACATACCGTGGTCTGAAATAATCGGCATGCGTCACATTTTGGTTCACAACTATTTTGGAATGACACTCAAGTCGTGTGGGACGCAGTGGAGCGGGATCTGCCGAGCCTGAAGGATAAGATCACAACCTTGCTCCAACAGTTCGGCGAACAGACATCCGATTAATTCATGAATGAGCCGCGGCTAATGGCCGTAATAGCGTGGAACAAATGTTCCCAACGCGATCGCCTGAAAGCACATTGAGGGTCAGCCGCTTACTCGTCTCCTGGCGTGAGATGCCACGAAGCTGTGGTAAACACTGGCTGCGTAGCAGCCGGAATTTTCGGACCGTCATCGATCCCGCTGCAATTGAGAGCGACAGCCCGCCACAAGGAATTGTAGGGTCATTTTCAATGTCGACGCGGTGAATAGATTCCTTATTTGCAACTTCTCCGCGTTTCGCGGAGAAGTTTTCGAGAACCTGAACGACTGGAAGCTAAAGGCGAGTCGCAGCCGAATCTTCACGTTTTGTCGCGGCCACAGGCCGTGTTCGGAATTTCAGGCGGGGCTGACCGTGTAGAGATGTCTTACAGAATCGCCTTTTTAGCTTGCGAGTGGTACGGTCGGTGTGCGCGGCTCGGGCGCATCACCGGTCCACAAAGAATAAGAAATTTGGAGAAAGAGGCACAAACTTACGCGACCCTCGCATAGGGAAAGGCATCTTTTATTTGACTGTTGTAGAACTGGCCTTTCGAAGCCGCTGCAATAAATGCTTCGTACAGGGTTAGCGGAACATTGTAATACTGATAAACGGCGCCATTTGTGAACTCAACTTCTAGTGTTTCTGATCGCGAATCATAACCCATCGAGGTCAGACTGGACGATCCTACAGTTCGTCTTTCCATGAGTCCACCCTTCTTCTTAATCAATGACATCGTCGGATACTGGCGAACGTGGAATTTTCACTTTTTCTTTTACTGCTCGCGGGGACTGCGCTCTCCAAGCTGTGGCCACTGGCTCATAGTCCTCACGAATGCGCGCTAACCTCCAGCGGCCCGGAACATCCCGGTCTTCACTTTCTGGCCGATTTTTTTCATTCGGAAGTGCGATTCGGACGCGCATCGGCAACCGAGTTGCTTCACCCGTTACTATCGCTTCTCCAGTTCTCAGAATCGGAAGCATGTCCATTAGCCCCGACAAAGAATCAGGAACCGTGCTCTGAACATGGGCACGATCTTTCGGATTGCTAAGTCTAAGGGCAATAAACGTTCCGCATTGGGAGAGTATCGATTCATCCACCTCCACAGGTCTCTGGCTAATGATCATCGCACCAATGCCATATTTTCTTCCCTCTTTGGCAATTCGACGGGCAAGTCGGCCCGCTGAACTTTCTCTACCTTCCCAGTCCTTTGACAGATAAGCGTGAGCCTCCTCCATGACGAGCAGTAGTGGTCGATTTACTCCACCCTCGCTCTTGTCCCGACTCCAAAAAAGCGCATCGTAAATCACGCGCAGGAGCGCAGCAATCAAACGATTCATGACGGAGCTTGGAATAAGCGCCGTATCCGCCGGCCGGTTCATCAGGTTCAACGTTGTGTGAATACGCTGGTCCGATATGAGGCTAAGGAACGGCGACTGCTCCAGTTGGACAGCCAGTCCCTGGCGCAGGGTCCCTTCAAACACCTCGTCGCCCGTCTTGTTCACGAAATCGGCGAGGACGATGGTGTCCTTGTCCGTCAGTTTCGGCGCACGCTGGAAATGAAGGTAAGCCGCGGCGATGATCACGACCAAAGCGGCGGCGGCAATAATTGCCTTCCATCGTTTCCCGTGGGCGCTTATGGCTGCCGACCCAACCTTTGATTTGACACGCACCGAAGCTGGGTCTCGCTTCAGACGCTGGAGGTCAGTGCGAACATCCCCGGCGTGCTGGTAACGCAGAGTCCGATCTTTCTGGAGACATTTGTGGATGATGTCCTCCAATTCACTCGGCAAGACGGGGTTGATGCGAGTTGGAGGCACAGGAGTGCGGTTGAGTATAGACTCGAAAACGATTCCGGGGCTCTCGCCTGGAAATGGGAGCTGGCCTGTGGCCATTTCGTAGAGTACGACGCCGAACGAAAACAGGTCCGTGCGTGGGTCCAGATCTTCACCGCGGATCTGCTCCGGCGACATGTGCGATACCGTTCCCAGTATGTTCCCTTTACCTGTCGGTTGGTCTTCGAGGACCCCCGTCTTGTCCGTCGATTCATCGCGCACCGGCTGGACCTTCGCCAGTCCAAAGTCGAGAACCTTCGCGTGACCGTGTCGCGTGATGAAGATGTTCGAAGGTTTGATGTCGCGATGGATGATTCCCGCGGAGTGCGCCGCATCCATGCCATCGGCGATTTCGGTAGCAAGCGAAACGAGCGATCCGGTTTCCAACGGACGGCCCGCGATGCGGTGCTTCAATGTGGTTCCGTCGAGGAACTCCATTGCGATGAAGGACAATTCGCTGTCCCTTCCAATCTCGTAAACAGTACATATATTCGCATGGTTGAGAGAAGATGCCGCGCGGGCT
>QHXD01000318.1:0-338 GCA_003223895.1 Acidobacteriota bacterium | reverse complement strand
ATCCTCCGCCTTGTAGACCACGCCCATCCCGCCGCTGCCCAACTCTCCCAGGATGCGGTAATGCGAAATCGTCCGACTGGACAGCCCTGACGAGGCGTCGCTCCTCGATTCCTCGAACAGCACCACCGCGGGACGGTCCAGAATTTTGTCTCCTGAATCTTGTGCGAGCAGCCGCTCGACTTCACGGCGAAGCTCAGGGTCGGTATCTGCCAACGCGATGGGGCCGCGCTCCAGCGCCGCATTGTAGAGTTCTTCGATTTGGCGCCAGCGTTCGGGCGTCATGATGGCGCAATCATACTTTGGCCTTTATTGTCCGGCAAGACTAACGGCTGGGCCTA
>QHXD01000317.1 GCA_003223895.1 Acidobacteriota bacterium | reverse complement strand
GGCTCGGCAAACGCTTCCAAGGCCGCTTCTACAGCTGTCGGAAGCAGAACATCGTCGGAATCGAGGAACAGGATTACATCCCCGCGACTCTGGGAGAATCCGGCGTTCAAGGCCGAGTTCTGGCCGCCATTCTGCTTTAACACGGGTACAATTCGATCGCCGTAACTGGCAATGATCTCGGGCGAGCCGTCCGTGGAACCGTCGTCCACCACAATGACCTCCGTATTTCGGTAAGTCTGGTTCAGGGCGCTGTCGATGGCCTCCGGCAAGAAACGCCCATAGTTGTAGTTGTTGACGATGATAGTGGCGAGCTCGAAGTTGTTCATGAGTCCCTCGCCGGAGTTAATGCAGGCAGCCCATTCCGGCTCGCCTGGAGAATTTCTTCATAGGCCTGAAGATATTCATCCACCATACGCTCGTGGCCGAACCGCTCTCTGGCACCGTCTCGAACCGCTCTGCGGTCAAGCGACAAAGCACGCGGAACCAACGATGAAAGTGCTTGCATGGAATCCGCATAGAAACCAGTCTTCCCAAAGTCGACCACCTCTTCCACAGAACCCCTCTGCAAGGCGACTACCGGTGTGCCGCAGGCCATCGCTTCGATCATGACAAGGCCGAAAGGCTCGTCCCACTGAATGGGGAACAAGAGAGCGCAAGCGTGCTTCAGCAAATCGACCTTCTCCCGGTAATCGACTTGCCCAACGTAGATGACATTCTTGCCGTCGATCAGCGGTTCGACTTTCTTCACAAAGTAAGCTCGCTCCTCCTCGTCGAGCGGCTGGCCCGCCAGAACGATCGGCAGGCCGGCTTGCTTTGCGATTCGAATGGCGTCGAGTGGCGATTTCTCTGGCCCCATGCGTCCGAGGAACGCCAGGTGCTTCCCGGGCGAGGAAGAGAACTCATAAGCTTCAAAATCACAACCGTTATAGATCACTCGAATACTGCTTCGGCGTTTCTGAGGAATCTTGGCAATCTGCTGTCGGCCAACCGCTGAGACCGGAGCGTTCGCATAGCGCTCCAGGAGCCAAATGGCATCGGGAGTGATCGGATTATGCAGCGTATGCAGAACCGGCGCTCGGGAAAGCACCCCGAGAGGAATTGCGTAACCTCCCATGTGGAAGTGGACAATGTCGAAAGAGTTGCTCCTTTGCAGCGCTTCGGCGATGTTACAGGTTTCGTAATATGCGTATTCCCAGGCGCGGTTTCTTTCCATCGCTTCGATCATGTTGCATTCGCAGAGGGCCTCGACTTTCGCGATCGTGGGGGAATCGCTTGAGGTAAAGACTGTAACTTCGTGGCCCCGCTTGACGAGTCCCTCCGCAAGCAGATACACGATGTATTCGACTCCTCCCTGCGTAGCGGGGGCCACGCGGGCCCACAATGGCGGAACCAGGGCGATGCGCAAGCGCCGAAATGTGTTCTGCGGTCTCATGTCGCAACAGATCCCAGATTGGAAGTTGTCGAAAAGCCCGGAACGGCGGTGAATGGGCACAGCTCGATTCCCATTTCGATTAGCGCCGATCTAACGCGGGCATCGCACAAAACCTTCACTTCTTGTGCGCGCTCACGACCGTACGTCGTATCAGGGTCATCACCTGTACCGGGATGACAACCAAGTTCTGTGACACCCGATCGGAGCTGCGCGAGGATTTCAATTAGCCCGTCCGTAGTGATCCCCTCTGGATAGGGCAAGCCCTCGCTCGTCTGTCCGTAAAAGCGCCCACAATAATGAACCTCGGGACTGCAATCACGGACCGGGACCATCAGCGCTTCCGCCATTTCCAACACAACGGAACGAACCGGCTCTCGAAGATGCACGTGTTGGTGGGAATCGATGTGGCTTGGGTCTTTGCCCGTCAGGTTCCGGAAAATAGCGAGCTGGCATGATATCGCTTCCCTAACCGCCCCCGCTTGAT
The DNA here is from genome assembly GCA_003223895.1 of Acidobacteriota bacterium. GTDB lineage: Bacteria > Acidobacteriota > Terriglobia > 20CM-2-55-15 > 20CM-2-55-15 > 20CM-2-55-15. Next base: position 5,096 of record QHXD01000317.1, on the reverse strand, counting down.
CCAGTGCCGCCACGTGGTAAAGAAGCGTCCAGCACTCGTTCCGATAAACCCATTCACCGAGATCGATATGCAGGCCGAGGCTAAGCGACGGGCGATCTTGCCAGTACGCGACGGCTTCCGCAGCGGCCGGTCGGCGCACCATAAGGCTAGCGCTAGTCACGATGCCGTGATCATGCGCATGGATGATGCCGCGGTTGACTCCAGTGCTGTGGCCAAAATCATCGGCGTTGACGATCAAGTATCTCTTCGCGCACATATCTCAGATCCCCAGGTCAACCAGGAGTTTTGACAAAACCGTTTCGGCTTTGAAGTACGTTTCGGCGATGGCACGGGCCGCGCGGCTGTGCTTTTGGTAATCCGAGTTGATCGCCTCGATAGCGTTTAGAATGTCTTCCGTCGTGCTGAAGGCAAACAGGCCCTCGCCAGTCGGAAGCACCGTGCTGAATCCCGTATCCTGCGTGATGACCGGCCTCCCGCTCGCCAGATAACAGGCGCTGCGGTCACTGAACCACCCGGTCGAAAGCCGCACGTTGGCATCTTTGGCAACCGTAAATTCACCGCGCGAAGCAAGGATATAATCCCGGTACGAAGTCACCGTGAATGCGTGGGAATCCGCCAGCCGCCAGCCATTTTCGCGGAGCAGAGCGCAGTCGTCGGGTTCCAACTGGATCAAACCGGTCGCCAGTTCAAGCGGCTGCGGCGTGTGGCGGGGAAGCTGGATGAATTTCAGATGTTCGCGATGCTTGCTCCAGTAATAAGTTTCGCCACGATACTCGCTATCCCGTCCCTTCTGCCTCCAGTTGCCCACCGTAGTGAACTCGGCTCGGGAGGGCGGGCCGTTCTTCCATAGGTCGAGCACGACCGGCTGGCGAGTCCTGGCCCTCAGGCGCGGCAACGGCGTAAGCGGACAACGGGGAGTTCCAATATTTTCTCCAAATGTCACCACGTCATCGTGTTCATCGACCAGCGTCCGAATATCCTCGTCGCCGTTCGCGTGGCGGCATTCGTGGACGACCGGATCCGTGCATACATAAACGAGCCGGCCGGCTTTTAAACCTTCTTCCGCCAGGCGTGTGGACCCTGTGATGCTAATAATCACGTCCGCATTCGCGAGCAACTCCTCCGCTTTGGCGCGGCTCAGGCCGAACCAGACTTTGTCTCCGTAGCTGCGCCGGTACGCCCAGCGGCCGCCGAAACCGAAATGATCGGCCGCCTGAGCTAAATAGGAGATCGCGTATTCCGAATCATTTACCCTGGATTCGCGAACCGGATCGTAAGGCCACGCAGACGACGTCTCGAAGTAGTAGACGTCATGACCCAGCCGGCAAAGCCCAATCATGAAGTGTGCAACTTGCCAGGCGATGCCCGGGTACGGTTCGCCGGCGAGATTACCGAGCACGACGAGGCGGAGCATTCTCATCTAGAACACCCCCAGCCCGCGGTCCAGCCGCCGGAGCCGCCGAAGACAACCGGACAGCCCGGAATAGCGGGACCAGTCTTCGTTATCGCCCAGCCAGCGAAAGCACAGGTAGAGGCGCGCGGCGAGGAAGCGGCGGGCGAAACCGGCTGGAACGCCCTCGGGCCATCGCTCCCGCTGATAAGCGGCTATGCAACTCCGTGTCGTTTTCGCGGACCAGTCTTCCGTCAGGGCAGCGATGTCGATTTCCCCGGCCGCTCTGGCAGCCGATTCCCAATCCACTGGATAGACGCGCCCGCGGTGGTACAGAACATTGTGAGGATAATACTCGCCATGGACGATACTGAGTGGCTGCTCCAGCAGCGGCGCAAGCAGATCGCCGGCGCGGTGACAGATGGTCTCCAGCCACGGAAGCCTCCGCGGGAGCGACGAAGAGGACTTTAGCGTTCGACGAACCCACCCCAGGTAATATTGACGTGTGTAGGCCTTGATCCAAGCGGGCCCAGGAAGAGTTCTGCGAGTCTGCGTTAGCCGGTGAAACCGGCCGATCCAATGAGCGGCTGCCACCAACGCACCGCAACGGTGCAATTTGCCCACACCCAGCGCACCGGGCAGGTACTCGAGAGCCAGCCATGCCTGGCCCGACTTTGGATCTATCTGGCCCCCGTAGCAAACCGGCGCCGATACTCCGATCGGCTGGAGGACCTCACGGTATACAGCCAGTTCATAAGCCGGCCCGCCACGGTGGCCGAACCCCGTATAGTCGATGCCCGCCGAGTATTTACAAAATACGTCCGTCTTCTTGTTGCCAGGCAGGCTGCAGCTGACGACTTCGCAAGGAAAGGTGGTGGAGTATGGAGACAACGTTCGCTTCAGGACTTTCAGCCCGCCCTGTCCATTCGTGTTGAAGGCTGCGGCGAGACCGGCTTCGAGGCGCGGCGTATCGGGCAATTGCCAGCAGGAGGTAGCCATCGGTCAAAACTCCAGGGCGGACGCAGTCTGTGCATCCTCAAGTCTGACGCTCATGCGCCGTACGCCTCGGGGAGGCCAGCCTCCGATAAGGCTTGCGGAAGCCCACTCGAAGGCAGCGATATGTCGGAGGATTTTGCCGACCGCCGTCCAGCCGCGGGTTGTCTCAAGGCTCCATGAAACGCCGTACCTGAGCGCTTCCGCCCGATAAGTGATCAGGTCCGAACATTCTCCCATGTCCGCCGCCGGCGGCCCCCAGCCCGCCGTTTCCCAATCGATCGGAAAGACCTCTAAAGTTCCGGTGGCCTGACGGACAAGGATATTTTTCGGCGCGAAATCGCCGTGAACCAGCGTGCGTGGCCCGCCGCCTACCAGCGCCTCCAGTTTGTCCCAACGGGCCTCCACATGATCAAACCATTCAACTACCGACTGCAGCATGGCACGGTCCTCAGCTTCGAGCACCAGCACACTCAGACTCTTGAGGATTCTCTGGCGGCCGATGCATAGCTTTTTGAGGTACATGCTCAGACCGGTCTCAGGCAGAGAAAGGTCTTCAAGGTGCCCCGCCAGGCAGGCGTGCAGAGCCGCCAACCAGGCGCTCATGGCACGCAGGTGCGCGGGGTCCTCCAGCGAACACTTCACGGGTCCGGCGTCTTCGAGAAAGATCCAGGCCTTGCCAGCAGTCCGCATCGGCAAACAGCCATAGAACACCAGAGCCGGTTTTGGCACCAGCGGCAGCAACCGTGTGCAAATGATCCGCGTCGTCTCTGCGTCATGACTCGAGCATAGCCTCTTTCATTCCGGCGAGCCGGTAGACTACGGAGTGGCCCTGGTTGAGCCGGGTGATTCGATGGGGCACCGCGTCGGCTCCAGTCAGCTGCCTCCAGGCCACAACGGCCGGATGCTTGGCCAGATTCGCAATCGGAATATCGACGGGAATACGGTCAGCCACGGCGAACACCCCCTGGCAATGCCACGGTACTGGCCGTGGAATCGAGAGCGCTTGGGCTAGCGTTTTGCTGGGTTGTCCTCACGGCGCTGACCAGCCGTCCATGTTCAATTTCCAGCCGAATGTCACAATGCTCCAACGTGCTCATCCGGTGAGCAATCAGGAAGGTCGTGCGGCCCTGCATGAGGCGCTCGGTGGCCATCATGATCGCCCTCTCGGTTCTCATGTCAACGGAACTGGTGGGTTCATCAAGCAGAAGGACCGGCGCGTCCTTCAGAAACGCCCGGGCTACCGCGATGCGTTGGCGTTCCCCGCCGGAGAGGCGCATCCCGCGTTCGCCGACCACTGTTTGGTAGCCGTTGGCCAGTCGGACAATGAAATCGTGAGCGTCGGCCAACTTCGCGGCGCGAACAATCTCTTCTTCCGTGGCTTCGGGGCGGGCATAGGCGATGTTCTCGGCGATGCTGGTAGAGAACAGTACCGGCTCCTGCAGAACAATAGCGAATTGGTTCCGCAGGTCGGCCAGCCGGTAATCTCGCAGATCCGATCCGTCTAACAAAATCGCGCCGCTGGTTGGATCGTAAAGGCGAGTCAGCAAGCTGAGCAGTGTGGTTTTTCCAGCACCGGTTCGGCCCGAGATGCCGACGCGCGCGCCAGCTGGAACTTCGAAAGACATGTCGTGCAGAACCGGATGACCTTCGTCATATGAGAAAGAAACATTCTGGAAAGTGATCGAGCCCGAAGCGCGTCTCAAAGAGAGCGCGTTCGGTTTCTCGGGCACGTCCCTCTCCTGGTCCAGAACCGAAAAGGCGCGCTCTGCACCCACCAGGTGGCCCTGCAAAGAAGCCGCCTTCCGGCCGATCGTTTTTAATGGCGAGTACAACTGCCCCAGGTAGCTCATCACCAGCAGCAGGCTTCCCAATGTCAACTCACCAGCCTGAACGTGGCGCATGCCGATCCAGAGAACCGCAGCCGTCCCTGCGGCCGTGACGAGGCCAATGACCAAGCTATACGCGCCGCCGATAAACTCCAGCTTGATGCGCGCCCACATTCCTGCGGTGCCCTGGCGCATGTAGCGATTTTCTTCGTGCTGCTCTCTGCCGAAGGCCTTGACGACGCGCAGCGCCGACAGAACTTCTTGCAACACCGCCATGGCCGAGCTCTCAATCTGTTTGACTTGTTTCGAGCGTTCACGAAAAATCGGGCGATATTTTTGGGAAAGCAAAAACAGGAAAGGCGCTACCATCCGGAAGGTGACGTAGAACATTGCCGCCAGCGTGAAGATCGAAGTCACAAAAGGAGATAAGCCGTCCAGGCAGATGTACTGGAGCGTCAGCGTGTCATTTTGAATGCGATACACCGAATCGGCGGTTCCCTTGGCGTCGTGGTACTGCAGCGACATACGCTGGAGGTGCGCAAAAACACGCGTGCGGAAATTCAGGACTAACTGTTCTGCCGTGTAGGAGCGAAGAAAAGTACTGGCCAGGCCCAACAGACCACCGAGCGCGGCGACCCCTACCATCAGGAAAGCTGCCAGAAGCAAAATGCGGGACGGTGAACCTGCTACGTTTGCCGGCAAAACGCGATCCAGAACGCCGGGAAGAGGATGGGACCCGATTCCGCTGTCGACCGCGATTTTCAGGGGCAGAGGCGCGACTAGTCCGAGAGGACCGTCTAACAAGCTCAGGAGAAAGATGCCGGCAATATGCAACCTGTAAGGCCGCGCCTGCAAAAACAGCCTCCGGTAAATTGTCATATCGG
>QHXD01000316.1 GCA_003223895.1 Acidobacteriota bacterium | reverse complement strand
ATTGGAGTTGCACGAATGAAGAACATCATCAAAGTTGCATTCCTGAGCTCGATCATCACTGCGGCAATGGTCTATGTGATTCTGGAATGGCGGCCCTTGAGATCGGATCTGACGCGGTCACCGGAATCGACCCTGGCGAACACCTTAACTCCGGCGGCGCTTGCTCCGAACCTCAGCGATGACGAGCGAAATAATATCGAGATTTACCAGAAGTACAGCCAGGGCGTGGTGAACATCAGCACGATCACCGTCGGCTATGACTTCTTCTTCGGGGCGTCCCCGCGGCAGTCCGGCATAGGCTCAGGCGCCATCATCGACACCCAGGGACGGATCGTGACGAATTATCACGTCATCAGCGACGCGGAGCGGATTGAAGTCACGTTACCGGACAAGACCAAGCATGTTGCCAAGGTTGTCGGGACCGACCCCAACAATGACCTGGCGGTGATCAAAATCGACGTTCCGCGGGGTGGCGTCACGGCAATTCCTCTCGGAACCTCGAAAGGGCTCCAGGTGGGTCAGAAGGTCCTGGCGATCGGTAACCCCTATGGTTTGGACCGAACACTCACGACTGGAATCATCAGCTCATTGGGCCGCGCCATCCAGGGGGAAAACGGCCGGGAGATCGAGGACATGATCCAGACCGATGCTTCAATCAATCACGGAAACTCGGGCGGGCCGCTCTTGAACAATCAAGGACAGATCATTGGAATCAATACGGCCATCCTGTCACCGAGCGACACAGGCAGCATTGGAATCGGCTTTGCGATTCCTGTCGATACTGTTCGGCGTATTACTGGAGACCTCATAACGATCGGTTATGTGCGCCACCCGTGGCTTGGAGTGAGGAGTTTCGCTTTGGAGGACTTTCCCGGACTATCGCGCGCGCTCCGGCTCGACACCGACCGCGGGCTGATGATCGTGACTGTTTTGCCGAACAGCCCGGCTGCACAGGGCGGTATTCGCGGGGCAACGCAGGAGATCATTGTGGGCAATTACCGGGTTCCCGCAGGCGGTGACGTGCTTCTCGCGCTGCAGGGAAAGGAATTGAGGTCGCGCGACGACCTGCCGACCGAGGTGGACCGATACAAACCCGGCGACAAAGTCACGGTTACCATCCTGCGCGCAGGCCAAAAAATGGATCTGCCGATCGTGTTACAGGAGGCGCCAAGGCAGTAATGCTTCAGTTTTTCCGCTCCCGGCAATGGGTCGTTACGCGCCGGCTTATTCTGGTCGGCATTATTCTGGTTCTCGGCTACCGCTCGTACGGCGACGCGATCGTGTTGCGGCTTCGCGGCGCAAATCCTAAGCGCGATATCGTCATAACACGTGCGGAATTCCGGGCGGAACTGCCGGGAGACAAGCCTGTCTGGATCATCGGCCTGCGCAACAACAGCAAGCGATACACCTACGACCAGATCCAGCTCCAGGCGACTTACATGGACGACAAGGGAACGGTCCTGGAAAACGACAAACTCGTCGTGAAACAGAAGCTGACGCCGGGCGACGAAAAAATCATAGGCAGCGTTGATTTCAAGAGCCGCGGCGGCGCAAAGCGGGGCACTCTCGCGGTGCTGGGAGCTGAAGAGGCGCAATGAGGCGTCGGCATAAATGATCATCGAAACGTTCCCCGTGGGTTTACTCTCATGCAACTGCACGATACTCGGCGATGAAACCACCGGCGAGGCGATTGTCATCGACCCGGGCGATGATCCGGGCGCGATCCTCGAGCGGCTGGAAAAGCGCGGCCTCAAAGCAAAACAGATTGTCTGCACCCACACACACATCGACCACGTCGGCGGAATCTACGATCTGCAGCAGCGGTCCGGAACACCGGCATCGATCCATAAGGCAGATTTGTTTCTCTTCGAAAAGCTCGACGTCCAGGCGCAATGGATCGGATTACCAGTACCGAAGCGCGGCTTGATCGATAGTTTTGTTAACGACGGCGATGCGGTCGCATGCCGCGGCATCGAAATGGGCGTTCTTCATACTCCTGGACACACACCAGGCAGCGCCACGTTCCACCTGGCCGGCGATCGCAACATCCTGTTCACAGGCGACACTCTGTTCATGCAGAGCATCGGCCGGACCGATCTCTGGGGTGGTTCGCGTCAGGACATCATCACATCGATCCAGAAGAAGCTCATGACCTTCGACGACGATACGCTGGTTATTGCAGGTCACGGGCAATCCACGACGATCGGGCATGAAAGACGATACAATCCATTCCTGAAGTAATCGGGGGACGAACGCGGGCTGATGGCGGTAATTCGGGGACAGACGCATAAATCACCTAAATTCGATCAAGGACCTTTGACTTGAATTTAGGTGATTTATGCGTCTGTCCCCGAATTACCGCCACCAGCCTGCGTTCATCCCCCAGACGCCAAAACAAATGAGCGACCGCTTCCCAGCCATTCGCATCACGATGCTGCCAAAAGACACCAACGCTTCCGGAACCATCTTCGGCGGTGTCATCCTGAGCTATATCGACCTCGCGGGCGGAATTGAGGCCCGGCGCCAATCGCCGAAAAAATTTGTGACGAAAGCCATGCACGAGGTCGTGTTCGTGGCGCCGGTTCATCTTGGAGATCTCGTCACGTTCTACACAAGGACCGTGCGCATGGGACGAACATCGATCACGGTGGACGTGGAGGTCGAGGCAGAGCGGCTCGGACTGGGCGGGACAAAGGAGACTGTTCGAGTGACGGAGGCGGAGGTCATCTATGTGGCCGTCGACGAGAACGGCCACCCGATCCCGATCAAGGCGTCATGAAGAAACCCGTCTACATCATCGATGCGTTGAACTACATCTTCCGGGCATACCATTCACTTCCGGACAACATCACCGCGCCCTCCGGTATGCTCACGAACGCCGTGCTCGGCTATCTGCGCACGCTGCTTCGCATTATCAAAGAACGCCGGCCGGAGTACATTGCGGCCGCCTTCGAAGGCGATATGTCATTCCGCAACACAATATTCGCGGCGTACAAAGCGAATCGCAAACAGCCGCCGGAGAATCTGGAAGCTCAGTTCGAATACTGCCGCAGGATCACCGAAGCCATCGGTGTAACGTGCTTCGAGGCCGACGACTACGAAGCCGATGACATTATCGGCACCATCACCACTCGGATGTCGGCGCTCGGCCATTCCGTTGTGATCGTCACCGGGGACAAAGACATGTCGCAGCTCGTTTGCGCGAACGTCCTCGTATACGACATGGCCAGAGAACACTGGCTTGACGAGGCCGCCGTACGTGAAAAATTCGGTGTCGCGCCCCGCCAGATTCCCGACCTCCTGGCGCTGCATGGGGATTCCATCGATAACATCCCCGGCGTGACGGGCGTTGGCGAGAAAACAGCGCGGCAGATTCTCTCGGTCTGCAACAGTGTGGAGGATCTTGCGAACCTGGAACTGGCCGCCCGGCTGCGCTTCCGGGGACGAGACGAAATCCTGCGCCGAATCCGCGAGAACATCGAGGCCGTTCGCATGAGCCGGAAACTCGCCACGATCTGTTGTGAGGCACCCATCGATGTGTCGGCGCAAACGCTGCGTTATCGGCGGGCCGACCGGCGCACGCTCGACCCCTTGTGCGAAGAGCTGGGATTTGCGCAAGTCCTGCCCGACATTCCCCTCGCACAACCAACGTTGTTTTCATGACAAACAGCATTTCCTTCCGCGAAACTGCAGGCTGCAAACCGTTCATTCTGTAAATCTTCAATTTTCATTCTTTACAACAAGTCGGCCTTGCCTGATATTGGAGCGCCTGCACGGATTGCAGCAACCAAGGATGGAACTGTTGGCGTCACCACGAATTCGCTTTAAGTTACCTGTCAGGTTCTCGACCTCCTCCATCGCACAGTCTTCCACTACACGTTTTCAATCGAAAATTCAGGACTAAGGATAGAAATAGACAAAGTCATGGATCGACTTTCTCTTCTCGCAACATTTTCCAGGATATGCCTCCCGATTCGCTTGCCGGCTCTGCTTACAGCGATGCTTTGGCTCGCCGCGACGCCTGCTTTGGACGCGCAAACGACGTTCGACTTCACGAGCAATGCATCAAACTCCGGCAGTACCACCGTGACGCAACTGGTGTCCGGTTCCACCATCAGCCTGACGACGAGCGGTGGAGGAAACGGGATCGTGTTGATGACAGATGCTGCGGCGTACTATCTGGGTCCCGTAAGCAACTTCTCCGGGAACATATTCACGATGGATCTCTCCGATACTGGTCACCTTACAACCAAGCTGACCATCACCGTCGCAGGAGGGAAATCCTTCGATCTCGAGGGGCTCACTATCTTCGATCCGGTCGGAACGCCACCTACCGGAATAAGGCTGACCACCAGTAAGGGATTCGTCGATACGGCGTTTTCGAGCGGCGCCAATTCTGCGAACGTCCTGTCATTCATCGGCGAGAGCAACCTCCAGGGCGTAACCTCCGTCGAGATTACCCGGCAGGACAACGGCTCTTTCTACTTCGCGCTCGACAACATCGTGCTCAACAACATCACAAGTCCCCCAACCGTTCCGGGCGCTCCGACGGGCGTTTCGGCAATTGCAGGGAGTGGCCTGGCGTCTGTGACTTTCACCGCCCCGGCTTCCGACGGCGGCGCAGCCATTACCACGTATAGCGCGACGGCCGCGCCGGGTGGAGCGACCGGAACTTGCGGCGGCCCAACGGCATGTGCGATTCTCGTGCCCGGACTGACCAATGGCACCAGCTATACGTTCACGGTGAAGGCTACCAATTCCATCGGAATCGGACCGGCGTCGGCGGCGTCGAATGCGGTGACGCCGAAAGCGAACCAGACGATCACGTTTGCCAATCCGAACGCGCAAAACTTCGGAACCACGCCAACGTTGACGGCAACGGCGTCATCAGGATTGACGCCTACCTTCACGTCGTCGACGACCGGCGTGTGCACGGTCA
>QHXD01000912.1:2048-2440 GCA_003223895.1 Acidobacteriota bacterium | reverse complement strand
ATCCTTGAAAACTGCCGCATCCTTCCCCTCCGCCTCGATTTCATAGCCGGTCGCGCCCTTCGCGCTCGTTCTTCCGGCCGCACCGTTACCGACCTGCCCTCCCAACCCAGCGACCACCTTCCCATCACCTGCGACATTTCATTCGAGTAAAAACGGTATCGCGCCATTAACTATGTTATTAATCAATGAATTAGGTGCACCACTTCAGCAGCCAACCTCCTTTCCGGATACGGTTTCGCGGAAGCTCAGGACTGGATCGGTCTCTTGTGCATCTGGTTTTTCGTTTAGCAGGCTGCGGAAAAACTTGGATCGAGCAACTGTAGCGGCGCTCTATGAGCGCCGGTTTTTCCTGGAATCAACGAAATACCGGCGGTCATAGACCGCCGCTACAG
>QHXD01000912.1:0-1930 GCA_003223895.1 Acidobacteriota bacterium | reverse complement strand
CGATTAGTGCAGTCATAAAGTCGGTTAGTCCAATCGATTTTTCGCTTTGTGCAATCGATTTTTCGATTAGTCCAGTCATAAAATCGATTAGTCCAATCGATTTTTCAGTTTGTGCAATCGGTTTTTCGTTTACTGCAATCGATTTTCGCTAGTGCAGCCTGAGAATTAGATAGCGCGTGTCACCACGAACAGATCGCGGACACAAGAAAATGATTGGCGTGATATCGGACACTCACGGGCTCGTACGTCCTGAAGTGTTACCGGTGTTCGCGGGTGCTGCCCTCATTATTCATGCCGGTGATATCGGGACGTCCGAAGTGCTGAAGGAGTTGAGATCCATTGCACCAGTGATCGCTGTCCGGGGTAACAATGACAAAGACGCCTGGGCCAGCGCGATTCCCGAAACGAAGGTCATCCAGTTTGGAAACGTGTCCATCTATGTCCTTCACGACCTCAAGGAAATCGACCTGAGTCCCGGGGCTGCAGGGTATCAGGTGGTCGTTAGCGGTCATTCGCATCGACCTTTGATTGACAGACGCGAAGGAGTTCTTTACGTCAATCCAGGCAGTGCGGGGCCGCGCCGGTTTAAACTGCCTATCACCGTCGCTCGGCTGACAATTGAAGGTACGAAGGTAGAGGGAGAAGTAGTGAACCTTTCATTTTGAGAATGCTTCAGTAGAGAGGAGAAACCGGCGTGATTATCGGCGCACATTCGATCATTTCCAGTACAAATCCCGATGCCGACCGCGCTTTTCTGCGCGACGTGCTCAAGCTGACCAACGTCGATGTGGGCGGGGGTTGGCTGATCACGTCCACGAGTTTTATCTCATGTGCGATGACGTCGAGGGTTTCATAGCGGAGATGAAGCCCCACGGCATCGCCTGCGGCCCGGTGCAGAATCTGGGCTGGGGTCTGCTGACGCAGGTGATGCTGCCCGGCGGAGGAAAGCTTGGCATCTATCAGCCGAGGCACGCACGCCCGAAAACGATGGCGGCAAAGAAGTCGGCAAAGAAGTCGGCGAAGAAGAAGTCTGCGAAGAAGCCGGCAAAACCAGCAAGCAAGAAACCGGCGAAGAAGAAAGCACGGAAAAGATAGTCGCTGAGAAGGAGGATCGATTGACCTCAACATCCGATTCGCGTGGCGAGGCGTGGCCGGCTCTGCCTCTCGAGGCCTGGAGCGATACATACGCGACCTTGCACATGTGGTTTCAGATCGTCGGTAAAATTCGAAGGGCCCAAACCCCTCCGGTGAATCACGGCTGGCACGTGACGCTTTATGTGACCTCTCGGGGACTCACGACATCCCCTATTCCACATGGAGCCAGAACGTTCGAGATCGACTTCGACTTCATCGCACATCAGCTGGCGATCCGGTCCAGCGATGGGGGCCTGGCGAGTTTCCCGCTCCAGCCTCAATCCGTCGCGGCCTTTCACAAACGTCTTATGGAGGAGATGGGGAAGCTGGGCCTTCAAGTCCGCATCAACACGAAACCCAACGAGGTGTCCGAAGCGATCCATTTCGACCAGGACGAAATCCATCGAGCCTACGCGCCCGAGTACGTCAATCGGTTCTGGCGAATTCTCGTTCAGGCCGACCGTGTCATGAAGCAGTTTCGAGGGCGCTTCATCGGCAAGTGCAGTCCTGTACATTTCTTCTGGGGTGGGCCCGATCTGGCCGTCACCCGCTTCTCGGGGCGACGAGCCCCGGAGCATCCAGGCGGCATCCCCAATTTGCCGGACCCGGTGACACGAGAGGCTTACTCGCACGAAGTCAGCAGCTGTGGCTTCTGGCCGGGCGGTGGTGCAGTTTCCTACCCCGCTTTCTATTCATATGCTTATCCGGAGCCGCGTGGTTTTTCAGAAGCGCCGATCCAGCCGGCCGCAGCGTTCTACAGTGCGGACCTGCGTGAATTCCTGCTGCCGTACAATGC
>QHXD01000315.1:8223-10125 GCA_003223895.1 Acidobacteriota bacterium | reverse complement strand
GAAGAAAATCATGGTCGGCGCAACTATTGCTGCGGCATTGACCCTGAATGGGCGGTATCAAGAGATCACCGATCGGGACATACCAGTGGTCATTCTCCGTTCCATCGAAGAGGATAAAAGCGGGCCGAACGACTAACCATGTCGCTCAAGCTTTACCAGGGTTGGCAAACGCTGCGCGCCGCGGCGAACGTTCCGGACGCAGGGTTGTTTCGCCTGGCAAATTCTTTCTTGCCTACTGTTCCCCGTTGGGGCGAGACTGGGTCCAACAAAACTCTTTGGAGGGAACATGCTGAGAAAGTCGGAGGCGCTAATGGCGGCCACATTTTTCTGTCTTTTGATGTGCTTCATGACGGCACCGGGCCACGCCCAGGGTCAGCCGCAACGCGGCGGGCGCGGGCAGGTGGCATTGCCGGACGGATCAGGTAAAGAAGAGGTCCAGGTGCAATGTACCAAGTGTCATGCGCTCGGCTTGATCGCGAACGCAGGCGGGAACACCAAACAAGAGTGGGCGGACTTGTTCGGCACGATGGTCAAGCTACCCAACGATCAGCGGGACGCGATCGCGGACTACTTAGCGAAGAACTTCCCACCGCAGCCGAGGCCTCAGGCCGTCGTCGTTCCTGGACCGATGAGTGTGTCTTTCAAAGAATGGAACGTCCCAACACTCGGTTCCCGGCCTCATGATCCGGAACCGGGTCCCGGCGGCACGATCTGGTGGACGGGAATGTTTGCCAACGTCCTGGGACGGCTGGATCCGAAGACGAATGAATTCAAAGAGTATCCGGCAAAAACACCGGCTTCAGGACCGCACGGCCTGGCGTTCGACAAGGATGGTTATCTGTGGTTCACAGCAAACTCGAAAGGCTACATCGGCAAGCTGGATCCGAAGACGGGCGACGTTAAGGAGTACAAGCTCCCGGACGACGTTCGCGATCCGCATACACCGTTGATTGCGCCGAGCGGCACGGTCTTCTTCACGGCGCAGGGTGCGAATTACATCGGACGTATCAATCCGAAGACCGGAGAAATCAAGGTTCAGAAGACACCAACCGAGCGCGCCAACCCTTATGGAATGGTCTTCACGTCCAAAGGTATTCCGTTCGTTTGCGATTTCGGCACGAACAAGATCATCCAGTTCGATCCCGAAACGCTGGCTATTAAGGAATATGAACTGCCCAATGCCGAGAGCCGGCCTCGGCGCATCGCGATTAGCCCAGACGACATCATCTGGTATTCCGACTACTCGCGGGGCTATCTCGGCCGCCTCGATCCGAAGACCGGCAAGGTCACGGACTGGCCGTCGCCGAGTGGGCCCAGGTCCCAGCCCTACGGAATTACATATCTGAACGGCGCCATCTGGTACGTCGAATCGGCGATCAGGCCGAACGTGCTGGTGCGGTTCGACATCAAAACCGAAAAATTCCAGAGCTGGACGATCCCTGGCGGTGGAGGCGTCGTGCGCAACATGAAGTCAACACCCGATGGCAACCTCGTCATAGCGGAAAGCGGCGTGAACAAGGTTGGCCTCGTTCTGGTCGGCAGCAAGGATGCGAACAGCTCTCGCTAAAGAGAGGGACAGGTCATCATGAGGCTTGCTGTCGTTGTTTCAATTCTTGCCATTGCTGCAGTCGGGCATCCGTTGATCGCGGCACCAGTTTCAGGTGAGGCGGTTTATCAAAAGCGATGCGCCGTCTGCCACGATTCCAACAATGCGCGAGTTCCGCCTCGTGATGCCCTGAAAAAGTTGTCCGCGGCGCGGATCCTCCGCACGCTGGACTTCGGTTTGATGATGAACGTGGCGTCGGTGCTGACCCGGGATGAACGCGAAGCAGTGGCGGCGTTTCTTGGCATTCCCGGCGGAGCCGCCGCCACCGCGCCTAAAAGCTATTGTGCCGATCGCAA
>QHXD01000315.1:0-8142 GCA_003223895.1 Acidobacteriota bacterium | reverse complement strand
CTATTCGAGATTCGGCGGCACCCCCGGGAACGTCCTGCTCGCGTTCGGGCCGGAGTAGACCGCTGTTCTACTCTGGCCACGTGGCGTTCGGATCATAGTTAAGGGCCGATTGCACCTGGGTCTTCGGGATCATTGGCTTCAGATAGGGACGTCCCACACTCTTGTGACACGCATAGCAGCTTTCAAGCATCGTCTTGTAGGTCGCGGCGAACTTCAGGCTGTCTTTCTTTTCAATCGCCGCTTTGACGTCGGCGAGGCTGCTGGTATCGATACCGTCAAAGATACCCTGGATGTTGACCTGTTCTTTCTCAGGTCCCTGGGAGCGCACCGTTGGCGATTTTTTGATTAACCATTGGATGTGACCGCGCGTCTCGTTGAAATAGAACTGGGCGAGCGGCCAGTTCTTCGCTTGACCCGCAAACCAGAGGTTGGTCCAGTGCCATTGGACGTCCATCATGATGTGCGAGTTCGAAGGCAAGAGCGCCTTCAGACGTGCGACCTCCTCCGGCAGACTCTGCATCGTAGGTAGTGGCTCGCCTCGTTGCTGTTGCTGTGGCGCCTGCGGTTGCGCTTGCTGCTGCTGCTGCTGCTGGGTAGCCACAGTGGGGACCATACCGTACTGCCAGGTACGATCGATCACGATACCCACCAGGACACCGCAGGCCAAAAGCAATGCTCTTCGAATCCAGATCGTCTTTGTCATATTGCCGCCTTGTGAGAAAAATAGAAAGTTCGTGTTCGCGAATCGCTCCGGTTTGTTACGATTCCGCCCGCCCACATACTCCCTCGCAATGAACGTGCGTCCATCGATCCGATCGCTATCGTGCGCGCTTCGTGACGGGTGGATTATAGTCCTGTCTAACTGAATTAACGAAGGCGTAGTAACAGAACTTCAAAACCGTGACAGGCTTAAAAGGTGTGAAAGATTGGGTAGCCGTACCCGGGTTCCGAGAACGATATGAGGCGATCGAACGGCGGCGTGGTTCCCCGGCGAAACCTCAACCGTGAAGGACCAGATCGGTCAACAGTTCTGTCCTTATCGTGAGCTCTCCGTTGTATTCGATCAGTCCCATTGTCCTGAATTTGTTCATGAAGTGCGTGATGCGAGACCGGGTCGTGCCAACCATTTCGGCCAGGGTCTCGTGACTCAGCACGGGGACATTGGCATCCAGCGCGACGTCATGTTTCCGTAACCGCGCAAGCTTCAGGAGAACACGGGCCAGCCGTTTCTCGCTGTGATTGAAAAGCTGATCGCAAAGATCTTCTTCGAGGTCGATGTTGCGCGTCAACAACAAGGCCATGAATTTTTCCGAAAGCTCGGACTGCTCGTGAAGAGATCGAATCATCGCTCGCTTCTCGATCCGGAATACAGTTGATGCTTCCAATGTTTCCGCCGTGCTTATCCGGAGCGATTGGTTGACAAGCGACCCTTCACCAAAAAAATCATGCGGACCCGGCATTGCCAAAACAGCTTCCTTCCCTGAAGCTGAGACGACGCTGATCTTGACTCTTCCGGTCTGAATGAAATAGACAGAATCGGCGGAATCGCCCTGGGAAAAGATCTTTTGACCTTTCCGAAACCTTAACTCCTGCTTGCCGACTGTGATTTTCTCGAGAAGCGACGCGACGTAGGGATCAACGCCCGCGCGTTTAACGGTTGCTGCTTCCTTTCTTTTAGCCATTACGGCCATTTTACATCCCGCATCCCCCCAAAAACACCGCAATGTGCAATTGTGCACATTCTTGTCGAATGCCTCCTGGCCTGGTCTTGTCCGCGCTTAACTTAGTCACGTAAGATCGAATTGGTGAGCGCTTCGGCCATTATGATGATGTCTGTGTTGCCGTTATAGTACTGGATCAGGCCGAGTTTCCTGAATTTGGTCATGAAAAAACTGATGCGCGAACGGGTCGTCCCGACGATTTCGGCCAGGGTTACCTGGTTCATTCTCGGAACTGTGATGTCGGCCAGCTTATCGTGCGGGCCGAAACGAGAGAGTTTCAGAAGGACGCGGGCAAGCCGCTTCTCGCTGTGGTTGAAAATCTGATCGCAGAGGTCTTCTTCCAGGTTCACACTGCGGGCCAACACAGCAGTCAGGAACGTTTCGGCGAACGGAGGCTGGGTTTGAAAGGCTCGAAGCATCGCTTGCTTCTCGATTCGGAATATTGCCGATGGCTCTAAAGTTGTCGCTGTGCTCGTCCGTGCAGAAGCTCCGCCGACCAGGCATCCTTCACCAAAGAAGTCACGAGGCCCAAGCAGCGCCAGCACCGCGTTCTTGCCGTGAGAAGAGGCGACAGCGACCTTGACCTTGCCCGTCCGAATAAAGTAGATGGCGTCTGCTTCCGCTCCTTGAGAAAAAAGCTTTGCGCCCTTTCGAAAGTTCAATAAATCCTTACCGTCGACAATGCTTTCAAGGAGGAGCTCGAGGGCGGAACCGTTCTTTGCGGATTTGAGCGCTGCTACTTTTCTTGTTGTTTGCATAGTGGAGGCACTCCAGTTGTTCGAAACTCCGATTCCAATAGTGACCTGAAAGACAGAGTGCGGCTGAGCAAAAGTGCATTCGCAGCCGCTCATCTCAATCTGCTTGCGGCGGACCCGTAGCCACGGTCTTTGTGTTCCGGCTACGGGTATTTACTGCCAACCTACGTGTTTTTGATGATCTGCTCGAGGCGGCTCCTTCCGTCTTCAACATATTTCTTCGCGTTGTCGAAGCCTTGGAGCACTCGTTCGTAACCTTCGGCGCTGAGTCTCTTACCGCGATCGACTCCGTCTTTGACGACTTCGGTCATGCCGTCTACCCAATCCTCCACCTGTTCGCGGATATCTTCCTGGAGATCATCGAGGCTAGCGACGGTCTTCCCTGCAAACTTCTTGACGTCCTTCCTGGTCCGAACGCCGCTCTGCGGCGCATACAGAAGAGCGATAGCCGCTCCCACCATTGCACCCGCAAACAAAAACCCTGCCGCTTGTTTTATATAATTTAGGTGATTTATACGTCTGTCCCCGAATTACACGGGCTGCTAGGCGCTCAGCTGATCGGTGGGTCTATCTGTATTCGCGTTATCGTTCTTCATTTCGCCAGTCCAGGCGATGTCGTCGGCGCCTGTCTGTTTAAAAACCTTCCTGGCCTTCCTGATCCACTTGTAGTCATCCGCATGAACGAAGAGAAGGCTGCAGCCGCGTTCGATGCGTCCTGCGTAACGGTTCTCGTACTCGCCCGACAATCGCTGCAGGGTGTCTTTAATCTTCTTTGCGTTCATTTTTCGGTCCCCGGGTTGTTCAATCCGGAATAAGTGCGATAGTGAGTCGGAGACTAGTCCGATAAGCGGGACAATGTCTGTGCAACATTGCACAGGGTCGATTCGTCCCCCAATTGCGGCTTGATATAAGCTGGCATAATGCTGAATCGTGAAACCTCATGAAAGCTATCGCTTATCATAACTACGGTTCGCCCGATGTTCTCAAATATGGAGAAATAGAGAAGCCAGCCGCCGGCGACAATGAAGTCCTGGTAAAAGTTCACGCGGCTTCCGTGAATCCACTGGACTGGCACTTCATGAGAGGCACGCCGTACGTCATGCGGATAGGGTCCGGACTGCGCCAACCAAAGGACACACGACTCGGCGTTGATGCGGCCGGCCAGGTTGAAGTGGTTGGCAGGAACGTAACGCAGTTCAAATCAGGCGATGAGGTGTTTGGCTTGTGCCAGGGGGCCTTTGCCGAGTATGCGTGCGCTCCCGAGCGAAAGTTAGCCATGAAGCCAGATAATGTGACGTTTGAGCAAGCGGCTTCTGTCCCGGTGGCCGCAATCACCGCATTACAGAGTCTTCGCGACAAGGGAAAGATTCAGGCGGGGCAGAAGGTCCTGATCAACGGCGCCTCGGGAGGTGTGGGTACATTCGCTGTGCAGATCGCCGGGTCATTCGGCGCAGATGTGACCGCCGTATGCAGTACGAGGAATGTGGATATGGTCAGATCCATCGGCGCAGATCAGGTGATTGATTACACCCATGAGGATTTCACCAAAAGTCGGCAGCGTTACGACCTTATTCTGGACACCGTCGGGAATCATTCACTCCTGGAATGCAGGCGCGTTTTAAATCCCAAGGGGAAATACATCATGATCGGTGGACCGGCCGGCCGGTGGATCGATCCTCTGCCGCGTGCGATTAACGCGCTGATGTTGTCACGGTTCGTGAGCCAGGACATGGGCATGCTTATGGCGAAAGTGAACAAAGACGACCTGACCATCCTGCGCGATCTCATACAGGCCGGAAAGGTGACACCCGTCATCGACAGGCGTTACACGTTAGTTGAGGCCCCCGCGGCGATCCGGTATCTGGAAGAAGGACACGCTCGAGGAAAAGTCGTAATAACTATGGAATCTGAGCTTGCTAAAAAACATATTTCAATGCCAACTGCAGAATCCTCGGATCGTTAGCGGACTGGATCTTGCCAAATGTGGTGCTCGTCAGAGTCATCACGGGATTACCTGGATTCACATGGTTGGGCATATTGAATGCTTCCGCGCGGAACTCTATTAACTGTTTTTCACGGACCTGGAACTTTCGCGTAAGACCCATGTCGATTCCGATCGATCCCGGCCCAACAACATTGCGCTGGCCCATATTTCCGTACATCCCGGTCGCAGGCTGGGCGAAAGCCGCCGGGTTGAGCCATTGATCGATGGACCGGTTAGCCGCGTAGGGGCTGGCAAGTACCTGGTTCGGTGTCTGGTCGTTGGTTCCCGATAATGCGTTGTCGATGCCGGACAACAGCGACATGTAGCTGCCCGACAGGATCTTGACAATACCCGACAACTGCCATCCCGTTAGTACGCCCCGCAGCGTTCCGCTGGAGAATCGCGGTATCGCATAAACCGTCGACAGGTTGAAATTGTGCCGGCGATCGACCTCGAGTCCAGCGCAGTTTCCACGGTTTGCGCCCCGACGCTCAGGGGTATATCCGCCGGTATTCTGAAAGAGCTGATTCGTGCCGGTGTTGATGCAGTGAGACCACGTGTAGTTGGCTTGAACGGTCAGACCATTGCTGACCCTGTGCTGCGCTGTAACCAGCAGCCCGTTATAACTCATCGTTCCGCCCGAGTCCAAATTGACGATGTTGCCGTAATATTGCCCCTGGTCGGGGTTTTGAAGGAACAGCTTCCTTCGTTGGGTTGTATTCGCGGTTGTGGAACACGGACTATACGGCCTGCCGGCGATCACGCAACTGCTGCCGGGCAGGTAAATGGCCGCATTGCCCTCACTGATGTTCAACAAGTGAATAATGCTGTTGCCAATATAATTCGCGGATACCAACCAGTTAGTACCAATTTGTCTCTGGACACTGAGATTCCATTGATTGACGTAGACTGAGGGAAGATCCAGCGGAACATTAACCCACGTGGCCGATGTCGGAAATCCGATGTCCCTGGTGACGACGACTGGAAACGGACTTCCTCCGGGATAACCCTGCCACGGGTCTTCAAAACCGCCGGTCGGGCTTTGGAGAATGACTGTACTGGTCCAGGGCGGTGAAGACCTCACCAATTGAAACTTGTAGAATTCCGGGTAGTCCCGGAACAAACCGTACGAAGACCGAATCGTCATCCGGCCATTCCCTTTCGGATCCCATGCAAGTCCCAGACGCGGCGAGAAGTTCGCCCACTGATTCGGCTGAACCTTTCCACTATTGGGAACTCCAGCGTCGCCCGAATAAAGAACGCCGGCAGGGGCATTCTTGTACACCGAACTCCGGATGCCCTGATCAAACCACTTCTGGTCGAAATGGAAAGTCACCCCGTCCTTCCAATACATCGGCAGGTAAGGGTCCCATCGGACGCCTGCGTTTACGGTAAGCCGCGAATTCGCTTTCCAGGTGTCCTGTGCATACATGCCGGCGTAATTACCGCGAAAGTTGTAGTAATTAACACCATTCTGTGAGTACGTGTTGGGTTTCCCGAGCATGAAATCGCCCATTCCCAAGCCTGTGTTCGCCGCGGTGAATGCAAAGTTCCCGGCAGTGGTGGTATACGCGGTTGAGTTCATCAGCGAATGGATGTAGTTTGCCCCAAAACCAAACTGATGCTTCCCGTGTATCCAACTCAGATCCTCGCCAACCTGAGCGCCTGTCGAGTTCGTCAGGCCGGGAACGTTTCCTCCTTGCCCGCTGAAGCTGAACGCGCCCGAGACACTGACGCCGATAATCCTGTTCGCCAAATCCGGTGGATTCCAAATTCCCTTTATTCCCAGCTCCTCGGGCGAGACCTCCCTTGGCGGCTGACCCCTGAAGTTTGTCGGCCGAAGCAACGTTGCGCGGAAAGAACTGACGATGTTTGTGCCGATTAAGTATGTATCTCCCAGGGCAAAGGACTGCGTTTTCCAGTCGTTCACAACAGGATAGGTTGTGTAAGGACCGCTGGTCGTAGTGCCCGTGCTCAGCAGGTTTCGAGGGTCAACAGGATTGGGCGGGTCCACGACGTGGGCGAGTTCGTAACGGGCAAACAACGAGTGTCTCTCGCTTCGTTGATAGTCTACTTTTCCGATGGATATATCTTCGTTGGTGCTGGGCTTGATTCCGAATTGAACCAGGCCGCATGGATCGGTCGGTGTCGGCAGATGTTCGAGGGTGCGCAACGCCACCGGAGAATATGATTTGGGATCAATCTTGTTGTTGACGAATGGTGCTCTCAAGGTGATCTGCCGGCCGCGATTGCAAGCCGGTGAGGCGATGGTCGTCCAGTCGCCGGCGACCATCGCGGGCGTGGGAATAGTGGCAAACTGCGGGTTTGGCGTCGCGCGTATCTTCGTGCCTTGATAGGCGCCGAAGAAAAACAGTTTGTTCCTCACAATCGGTCCGCCCAACGTTCCACCATACTGGTTGCGCTTTAGCGTATCCCGGCTCGAAGCGAACGCGTTGCGCGCATTGAGGGCGCCATTGCGAACGAATTCGAAGAGATCGCCATGGAAATCATTAGTGCCCGACTTCGTGACGGCGTTGACTGTGCCGGCCGAGTGTTGCCCATACTGTGCGGACAATCCGCTGGTCTCCAGTTTGAATTCCTGAAGCGCATCAGGGAAAGGCAGGGGCAGATTCAGGTTGTTGAAGGGATCGTTATGCGATGCACCGTCCAGGAGGAATGTCACCCCATTGGACAAGCCGCCCGCCACAGAGATGCTTACCGTAGGATAACCGCGCACGAAACTACCGATGCTGCCGATGGTCGCGGCTCCGGAAAGAACAATCAGATCCGTCACCTGTCGCCCATTCAGGGGCAACTCCAACACACGAAGGTTATCCATCACCTGGCTGACGCCCGTAGTGCGCGTTTCCACCAGCGCCGCGTTTGCCTGGACTTCGATTTGGTCGGAAACCTGGCCCAGCGCGAGAACAGGGTTGATCACTGGGTTGGCGCCGACCTGCAGCACGATGCCTGTTTGTATAAATGTGCGGAAACCCGGCAGAACCGCCTCTAATCGATAGGGACCTACCGGAAGGTTCGGCAGGATGTATGAACCGGTTTCATCTGTCAGAACGGTCCGCTTCAGGGCGGTGTCGGTTTGCGTGGCGGTCACTTCGACTCCCGGCAACACTGCTCCCGTCTGATCCTTAACTGTACCGCTAACTTGAGCCGTTGATTGCGCCCCGACGGAACGGCAGGTTATCGCAGAAAATAAGACGGCAATCAGCACATAAACCGCTATGCGCTTCATCAGAGGATTCACGCTGTCTACCAAGCTGCAACCTCCACCCTAAAGTTGTGCCGGATTGTATGGAGTGCCTCTCTTAGCGTCAACAGGAATTGCGCTTCAGACCAACGAGGCGTGTGACTGTTGCCAAATGTGGCAGGGCTCAGAAGCTCCCCTCCTAAGTTAGGAGGGGTGGCTGCGCCATCAAGAAAATGCTGCGAAGCCACCGAAGCCGGGCGCAGACGGGGTGGTTGCCTGAGGAACCACCCCGCCGTTCGCTAAAAAACGCGCGAACGGCACCCCTCCTAACTTAGGAGGGGAGTTTCGAACAATCAGAACATGATCTGCAGCAACATTCAAGGAGGGGAGAAAGAACTCGCAGTTGGGAGATAGACTGTCTTCCAACCTTCGCGATGGTCTGCTAGACTCGCGCCACTAACGAGGCAGGGATGAATC
>QHXD01000314.1:7163-7670 GCA_003223895.1 Acidobacteriota bacterium | reverse complement strand
ACCCGAACGCAGCAGTCCGACATTCTCTCGCTGGTTTATTGCTCGCACGGCGATACGAAACACATCGTTCTCTTGCCGGCCAGCGTCGGGGAATGCTTCGATATGGGTTATGAAGCCTTCGATCTTGCCGAAAGATTTCAGACGCCGATCTTCGTGATGAGCGATCTCGACCTTGGCATGAACAACTGGATGTCGGATCCGTTCAAATATCCAACGAAGAAATTCGATCGAGGCAAGGTGCTTTCGGTTGAGGATCTCAAGAAACTTGGGAGCTTCCAGCGTTACGCCGACGTGGATGGAGACGGTATTCCGTACCGCACGCTCCCGGGAACGAATCACCCGGCGGCTTCGTACTTCACTCGTGGAAGCGGGCACAACGAGAAGGCCGTGTACAGCGAGCGTCCGGACGATTACAAGCACAACATGGATCGCCTCAACAGAAAGTACGATACGGCCCGGCAGTACATACCGCAGCCGGAAGTCGCTCATGCCGACGGTGCAAAGATC
>QHXD01000314.1:1963-7139 GCA_003223895.1 Acidobacteriota bacterium | reverse complement strand
AATACAAATTGCCGGTCAGCTACTACCGGTTGCGGGCATTGCCGTTTACAAAAGACCTGGTCGAATTGTTCAGGAGATACGACCGCGTTTATGTTGTCGAACAGAATCGAGACGGCCAAATGGAAGCGCTGGTGAAACTGGAACTGCCTGCGGAACTGGTGGGCAAGATCCGGAGCATCCGGCACTACAGCGGAATTCCGATCGACGCTCGCTTCGTCACGGATGAACTAGTGGCTGCAGAGAAAGGAGAAAAGAACTAATGTCAACCACGATGCAGCCACCGTCTGCGCCGAAGAATACAAACAGACTCGGCTACAGCATGGCCGACTACAAAGGCGCCGACTCCACACTCTGCGCCGGTTGCGGTCACGACGCAATTACGTCTCAGATCATCAAGGCCTTTTATGAATATGGCGTCGAACCGCATCTGGTCGCAAAGCTGAGCGGCATCGGGTGCTCGAGCAAGACACCGGCTTACTTCCTGAGCCGGTCGCATGGATTCAATGGTGTTCACGGCCGCATGCCCTCTATCGCAACCGGAGTGATGCTCGCCAATCGCAAGCTGGTCTCCATCGGAGTGAGCGGCGATGGCGACACGGCGTCGATCGGCATGGGACAGTTTGTCCATTTGCTCCGTCGAAACGTGCCGATGATCTACATCATCGAAAACAACGGCGTGTACGGTCTGACCAAGGGCCAGTTTTCGGCGACCGCCGATTACGGCTCAAAGGCCAAGAGCGGAACCCTCAACGAATTGCCCGCGATCGACGTTTGCGCCATGGCCATCGAGCTGGGCTGCAACTTCGTGTGCCGGTCTTTTGCGGGCGATCCAAAGCAGATGGTTGCGCTTCTGAAGGCGGCTCTCGGACATCAGGGCACATCGATGTTCGACGTGATCAGCCCTTGCGTCACGTTTAACAACCACGATGGATCGACGAAGAGCTACAAATACGCCAAGGATCACGAAGAAATGCTGCACGAGATTTCATACGTGCCTTTCTTCGAGCAGATCAACGTCGATTATAAGGAAGGCCAAACAACCGACGTCGAATTGCACGACGGTTCGCATATTCGCCTGAGGAAGGCTGACAAAGGCTACGATCCGACCAGCAAGGCTGATGCTCTGGATACGCTGAGAAAATGTCAGGAGTCGAACGAGTTTCTGACCGGTCTGATCTACATCAATGAACAGAAGCCGGATTTCCTTTCACTGCTGAATATGATGGATGCTCCGCTGGCTACGCTGCCTCAGGAAACTGTACAGCCTTCGGCGGATGATCTGAAGGAGATCATGGCGGAGTTGATGTAAGCCGATTCAGGAAGAAATTAGCCGCAGATTTCACGGATGGCGCGCACCACGGTTTTTACTGCGCGCCGCCCGCGTAATCCGTGAAATCCGCGGCTAATTTCTTCCTGAATCGATCGCTCACCCTGACAGGCAGCGGTGACTCACGGCTTCGGCGGACCCTGTTGATTCATTGCATCCAGGGTCCTTTTTGTTTGGTCCAGTTCCGCCCGAGTAGCTGTAAGCTGATTTTGAATTTCGCCGAGCCGCGTCTGCGTCTGGTTTTTCGTCTCCTGATCGATCACCGGAGCGAACAATTGGTTCGTGAGCTGGTTGATCTGAAGCTGTAGAGCCGTCTCCTGATCCTGAAGCTCTTGCACTCGCTTCCGGGTCTTGTCCGCACGCTCGTTCCAATCCTTCACGGCATCCACTGAAGACGCCGCCGGGGCAGCGGGTTTCGCGGCATTGGCGGGGCTCGCGGCGTTTGCGGGGCTCGCGGCATTGGCTTTCGGGTCTACCGGCTTTGCTTCAGCGGCAGGTTTACTTTCCGGAACCGGGACGCTCACGACGCTGGTCACTACTTTGTTGTTGATTTGTGCCCGGCGAGCTCGCTCCTGGCGGGCAATATCCGCCAGTGTCTGGGCCTGGACCGTGATCGCCGTTAACAGAATTACGATCAAGGGTTTCATGACTCCAATTATACATTTCAATTGCCGGGCATGCGATGGGGCCATCCTGATGAAGCCTTCGCAAACCGGCCGCGTGACGTGCCCGCATTGCAGGCACGACGCCGAGGTTTTCGTCAACGACTCGCTCCTCAGTCGCGGTGTAGTCACAACCTGTGTATCGTGCGGTCATGACACGTTTTATGTCCAGAAAGATTTCAATCGCTCGCTTGGCCTTGTGATTGTAGGACTTGGCGTTGCCGCCAGTCTATTTTTCTTCTCCCGCTGGCAGCCGATTCTCGCCATGGCCTCACTGGCGTCTACGGCTTTGGTCGACTTTGTCGTCTACTTCCTGGTTCGCGATGTGACGGTCTGTTACTCATGTCATGCCCTCTACCGTGGCTTCGGGCGCAACCCCGAACATGAGGGTTTCGACTTGAAAAAGCTGGAGAAATACGGCGGCCGGACGCCTCGAAGCATTCGGTGACTGCCTTGAAAAACATCGCACTTATAGGTTATCGTCACTTGTTGAGCTACTCATCCCAATGAATGTGAAGGACATCAATCCGGAGATACTCGCTCGGCAAGTCGTTCCGCCCACAAGGTTACCTCCCGATCAGACGCTTCTCGACCTCCTTTATTATATGAAGCTCACCCGGGAGCTCGAGTTCAGGATCGAGCGGAAACTCTACCGGCAGGGCAAGATCGTCGGTGGCGTTTATGTCGGGCGCGGCCAGGAAGCCATAGCCGTTGGTAGTTGCATTAATCTGCGGGCTGACGACGTGGTCTGTCCTTCGCATCGCGATATGGGCGCCTTCCTGATTCGCGGCATGTCCCTGAGGACAATTCTGGCGCAATACATGGCGAGGAAAACCGGTGCGACGCGCGGCAAAGACGGCAACATGCACATGGGGGATTTGAAGCACAACCTTATTCCTTTCGTGAGCATGCTAGCGGATAACGTGCCTGTCGCTGCAGGAATCGGACTTTCATTCAAAATGCGCGGTCAGGACCGCGTGGCGCTTTGCTTCTTCGGCGATGGCGCAACAAGCCGTGGCGACTGGCACGAAGGGGTCAATATGGCATCGGTCTTCAAGGTTCCGGTCGTCTTCATTTGCAACAACAACCAGTACGCCTACTCGACACCGTTGGAACGGCAGATGGCGGTGGAAAACGTCGCGGACCGCGCCGAAGCTTACGGTTTGCCGGGTGAAATCGTGGATGGCAACGATGTTTTGGCGGTCTGGGACGCGGCCACACGCGCCATCGAAAGAGCGCGAAGCGGACAGGGGCCGACCTTGATCGAGTGCAAAACTTTCCGCATGACAGGTCACTCCGCTCACGATGACGCCGGATACGTGCCCGCCGAGTTATTCGAATTCTGGGAAGAGCGTGATCCCATCAACAAGTTCGAACGCTTCCTCAAAGAGCGCGGCATCATTACCGCGTCCGGCATCGAGGATCTGCAGAAGCGGATCCACCGGGAAATCGACGAGGCCATTCAAATCGCCGAGAAAGACCCGTTCCCGGATCCGGAAGACTGCCTGAAGGACGTGTACTATGAGGAAAGTTAGGATGTGGAAGCCAGAAGCCAGAAGCCAGAAGCCAGAAGGAAACAATCGCAATTCCGGCTTCTGCATTGGTATCCAAATTCTGGATTCTGGATTCTGGCTTCTGGCTTCCCCCCAACTCAACATATGGCTCTAACCACCTATGTAGAAGCGATCCGTCAGGGAATCTGGGAAGAGATGGAGAAGGACGAGCGGGTGTTCGTCCTCGGAGAAGATGTAGGCATCTACGGCGGCGCCTTCAAAGTCACCGCCGGCATGCTTGAAAAATTCGGGGAATGGCGGATCATCGATACGCCCATTTCCGAATCCGCTATCGTCGGTGCCGCAATCGGCGCCGCTCTCATGGGAATGCGGCCGATTGCGGAAATGCAGTTCGCCGACTTCATTTCCTGCGCGTTCGATCAGATCACAAACTTCGCCGCCAAATGCCGATATCGCTGGGGCGCCGGCGTGCCGATTGTTGTTCGCGGACCAAGCGGCGGCGGCGTTCACGGAGGCCCTTTCCATTCGCAGAATCCCGAAATGTATTTCGTCCATACGCCGGGCCTCAAGGTGGTTTGTCCATCGACGGCGTACGACGCAAAAGGGCTCATCAAGGCGGCGATCCGCGATCCGGATCCCGTGATTTATTTCGAACACAAGTTTCTTTACCGGCGTGTGAAAGAAGAGCTGCCCACCGACGACTTTGTTGTGCCCATCGGCAAAGCGTCCATTCGAAGGCCGGGCACCGACATCAGCGTCCTGACCTATGGAGCAATGGTTTACAACGCGCTGGATGCAGCCAAGGAACTCGAAAGGGAAGGCATCGATCTCGAAGTCGTCGATCTACGGTCACTCCTGCCGTTCGACAAAGAGACCATCCTTGAATCCGTGAAGAAGACAAATAAAGTCATCCTGCTTCACGAAGACACACGGATCGGAGGATTCGCAGGCGAATTGGCTGCTATCATTTCAGATGAGGCTTTCGAATATCTCGATGGGCCGATTCGACGCATCACGGCTCCGGATACGCCAGTCCCGTACAGTCCGCCACTCGAGGAGTTCTTCCTCCCGAAGGTTTCGGATATCGTTTACGTAGCTCGTGAGCTATACGCTTACTGAACAGGACACTCATGGCTGACACAAAAGTCATCATGCCCCAGATGGGGGAAAGTATTTTTGAAGGCACGATTACGAAGTGGCTCAAGAAGAAGGGTGACAAGATTCAACGTGACGAGCCTCTGTTCGAAATTTCCACCGACAAAATCGACTCCGAAATTCCATCTCCTGCTTCTGGTGTGGTTCAGGACATTCTGGTCAAGGAAGGCCAGACCGTGCAGATCAACACCGTTGTCGCCGTGATCGGCGATGGAACGTCGACGCCGGCTGAAGCGCCGAAGGAAGCTCCGAAGGAAACCCGGAAGGAAGCTGCGAAGGAAACCGCGAAAGAAGCACCGAAAGCAAGCCCGAAAGAACCTCCGAAGGAAGCGCCCAAAGAAGTAAAAGGAACGGCTCCTATCGACGGTCCCGTGCCGGAAACTGACGAAGAAGAGGAAGGCGGCGAAGAAGGCGGGCCGGAAGGGACCAGATCTTCTCCATTGGTCCGGCGGATCGCGAAGGAACATGGCGTCGACCTGTCGGCCCTGGCCGGCAAAGGAACGGGGATCAACGGCCGA
>QHXD01000314.1:0-1898 GCA_003223895.1 Acidobacteriota bacterium | reverse complement strand
GGCGGCACGGCCTGCGGCGCCTGTTCCGCCGCCGGCCGCCGCGCCGCCCCCACCGCCTGCGATGAAATTCGCGGGCGAGGTGGAACGCGTTCCGATGACGCAAATGCGCAAGTCGATCGCCGAACACATGGTCATGAGCCGGCGCACTTCCGCGCACGTGACCACGTTCTTCGAAGTCGATTGCTCACGCATCATGAAAGCGCGTGAAAACTCGCGCGCTGAATTCGAGCGTTCCGGTGTCAAACTCACGGTGACACCCTTCTTTGTGCAGGCAGCGGCAAATGCGCTGAAGAAGTTTCCGATTGTGAATTCGTCGGTTGATGGCGATACCATTGTTTACAAGCGTCCCGTCAATATCGGAATCGCTGTGAGTCTCGAAACGGGACTGATCGTCCCGGTCGTCAAGAACGTCGATCAAAAAAATCTGCTCGGAATTGCCAACGCCATCAACGACGTCGGTGAACGGGCCCGGAACAAGAAACTCACCCCGGATGATGTGAAAGACGGAACGTTTACAATTACCAATCCGGGGCAGTACGGCGCATTGATCGGAACACCCATCATCAACCAGCCGCAGGTCGCCATCATGGGCATGGGCGCAATCAAGAAGCGCGCCGTTGTGATCGATGACGCGATTGCGATCCGGCCAATGATTATCCTGTCGCTGTCGTTTGATCATCGCGTCATTGACGGCGCTGTTGCGGACCAGTTCATGGCCGAAGTCCAAAAACAGCTGGAGAACTGGCCGGTTTGAAACCCTCGATGCACGAACATCTCAAAAAGCGCGACCAGGTTCGAGGCATTACCCGGGAGGTGTTGCGGACCTTCGGCAACCTTCAGCCTAAACTGGAACACCTTGCCGCGACTCCATTGCCCGTCAAGACTACGGTCATCCAGATTCTCGACGACCTGCTCGAGGTGATTTATCCCGGCTACTTCGGACGGAAGTACGTCGAAACCGCCAACATCGAGTACCACATTGGGGACCTGATGGATTCGATCTACGCCCGGTTGACGCAGGAGATCTACAGGAGCGTGCGTCCCGAGTGCCAGAACAAAGGCGACACCTGCGACCACTGTGATGGAATTGCCGAGGAGGAAGCCCTCGTTTTTCTGCGACAGATGCCGGAGCTCCGAAAGCGGTTATCGGAGGACGTGCAGGCGGCTTACGATGGGGATCCGGCGGCCAAAAGCATCGATGAAGTCATCTTTTCGTACCCCGCGATTTTCGCTATTACGATTTTCCGCCTGGCTCACGAGCTGAATCTTCAGGGAATCCCTCTGCTGCCCCGGATGATGACCGAGTATGCGCATTCCGTCACGGGAATCGACATCCACCCCGGGGCGACCATCGGAAGCGGGTTTTTCATCGATCACGGCACGGGAGTGGTGATCGGCGAGACGACAAATATCGGAAATCGCGTCAAACTATATCAGGGGGTCACGCTGGGCGCCCTGAGCTTTGCGAAGGACGACGAAGGCCGGATGATCCGGGGCAAAAAGCGTCACCCGACGATTGAGGACGACGTTGTGATCTACGCCGGTGCAACGATCCTGGGCGGCAACACGGTCATCGGCCGCGGTTCGGTCATCGGCGGTAACGTGTGGTTGACACGATCGGTGCCGCCTTACACGCGAGTAATTATTTCCGAACCCGAGCTGGTTATCGATCAGAAGTGAGGTTGATGTGATTCGAGATACCGCCAACAAACTCATCGAAAAGTTCTATGGAGTTCTTCCCTACGAAACTGCAGTCCATCTCGCCAACGCGCAGAAGGAGCTTCTGAAAGCCGTTGGAAGCGTGATCGACGAGCAGATCAAGTGGACGGACGTTCACGTCGAGCGGGCGCACGGAAAACAGCCACAGTCGTAATGATTCCCCTCTCCTAAGTTAGGAG
>QHXD01000911.1:1510-2754 GCA_003223895.1 Acidobacteriota bacterium | reverse complement strand
TTTTACTGTAGCGGCGCTCTATGGAAGGTGTGAATGAAATGCCAGGACAGGGTGTTCCCCTCCTGGAACAGGAGGGGTGGCTGCGCCAGTAAGAAAAAGGCGCGAAGCCTCCGAAGCGGCGCAGACGGGGTGGTCATTATGGTAGATGTTGACCTTGAAACGTTATCCGGGACTGACCACCCCGTCTGCGCCTTCATAAGGAGGCTTCGCAGCATTTTCTTGATGGCGCAGCCTCCCCTCCTCTCCGAGGAGGGGAACACCCTGTCCTGCAATTCATTCACACCTTCATAGACCGCCGCTACAGTGCAGAGGTTTACATGAACAAGATTGTTGTTGCAGTGTTTGTTTTGCTCGCCTGTCACGCCCAGGCTCAGAACAGCACGCCATCCGGTAATGCGGAAAAAGGTAAGAGCACTTTCATGCGGGTTGGCTGCTACGCCTGTCATGGCACCGTAGGCCAGGGCGGGACCGGCCCGAAGTTGGCGCCCAATCCAATGACTGTTGATCGGCTCACGGCCTACGTTGCCCATCAACGCGCGCGCTTTCGACGACGTAGTAGTAGAGCTTGTTGCCCTTCTTCTTGGAGATCAGCGACGCCATATAGGGTAATACAATATAGGGCTATGACGATGACGTCAAGATATTATCGGTAATATATGGCGATATTGGCGACAAACTATAGGGTAATACTCAATTCGACTAAGGAAGGCACGACTAAACCATTGAAGTAGCGGATCTCTTCACAGGCGGGGACTCCAGAACCGGGCTTCTCTCAGTAAACTCCCGCTAGTTCTTTCAGATCCGCAATACCTATCAAAACACGTACTTCAGCGCAAATTGCAGTATCCGAGGATCCCGCGCCGTTCGGATCTGGCCAAACAAGTTATTGTTGAACGCGGCGGCGGGAGGCATGGAGCGGAAGCTATTCGTCAGGTTGAATGCCTCGACTCGGAACTCCAGCCTCTGGCTTTCGCGGACCTGGAATATGCGGGAAAGCGCCGCGTCCAATTGCCAGAAGGTGGGCCCTACCACGCTGTTTCGTCCGACATTTCCTAATGTCCCCAGCGCGGGCTGTGCAAACGCCGCAGGGTTGAGGAAACTCGTCAAAGGTCTGCCGGATTTATCGCCGTATGGGTTCTCGAGCACCTGCTGCGCGCGCTGGAACTGCACGCCGTTCAAGGCCTGATCGAGGCCACTCAAAATATTCAGAGGCTGGCCCGACTGGAACCTATAGATTCCCGATA
>QHXD01000911.1:0-1496 GCA_003223895.1 Acidobacteriota bacterium | reverse complement strand
ATTCGCAAACCTCGGCGTTTGTGCAACGGAGGTCAGATTGACCAGGTGCCGCCGGTCGGATACGCAATTGCCGCGATCGGCATCGCGGTTAGACGGATTGGAGTAGCCCTGGCCCGGGTTCGGCCCGTCGCCGGTCGAATCCGTCTGATCCCCGTAGCAATGGGACCACGTGTAATTCCCGCCAACAGTCACGCCACGATTGAAACGGCGGTCGACCGACAGGATCAGGGCGTGATAGCTCTGCGTGCCTCCATCGTCAAGCCGGTCCACATACGCCATGTACTGGCCGTCTGCGGGCCGCTCAAGGCTGTACTTGCGGCGCTGATTGGTATTGGCGACAGAGGAGCATGGCGCATACGTCACGCCATTCAGCACGCATGACGCTCCGGGAATATAGATCGCCGGACTCAGCGCCTGCAAAGTCCAGACGTGCGTTCCCTCTGAAGGCTCAGGTTCCACGATTGGGCGTACATGTTTTTCACGTTATATGGAATGCTCGTGAACGACGAGTAAGGCGCAAAGAACGCATCTACGCCTCTGCTGAACGGAAATGGATTTCCTCCCGGGAAACCGCGATAGGGATCCTCGAGCGGTCCCGGACTCGCGATGTCGACCTCATTTCCGAAGGGCGCCGCGAAACCGGTGGTATCGATGTGGAAAGTAATCGGCGTGTATTCGTAAGCCAACGAATAGGACGCCCGGACAGAAGTGCGGCCGTCTCCACTCACATCCCATCCAAGTCCGACGCGAGGTCCCATATTCCACCATTGTTTATAGGCGCCGGTCTTTCCTGGGAAGCCGGGATCGCCGGGATAGTAAAAGCCGGCGGGGGCATTCTTATACACGGTGCTCTTGATGCCCTGGCGGAATCTCTCCTCGCTGAAATTATAGATACGGCTGTCCTTGAATTTTTGCGGCAGGAAAGGTTCCCACCGGACTCCGTAGTTCAAAGTCAACCGCGGAGTCACTTTCCACGTGTCCTGCCCGTAGACGCCGAGGTACCACTGCGCGGAATGGAGTTCGTTCGGACCGGCCTGCGTAAAGTTCGTAATTCTGCCGAGCAGGAAATCGGCCATACCCAGGCCGGTCTGCTGGCCGGTGAAGGGTAGCCTGCCTACAGCGAAAAAGCGCGTGATGAGGTTGGAATCCCCGTATGTGGTGTTCGCCCCAAAGGCGAACTGGTGATTGCCCCGAACATAGGTCAGGTCATCGACGGCCTGGAAGCTGGCCGTGTTGACAAAAGTGTCGCCGCCGCTTCCGCTTCCGAGGTTGAAGCCGCCTGTGACCATGACCTGCAAATAGTGCGGAACGTAGGAATACATATTGATGCCAACGTCTTCGTAACCGAAGAACGGCAGCCCAAAACGGTGGACGGCAATGCGATTTGCGGCCAGGCGGAGTGACTGAACCAGATTGGAGCTTACGAGGTAGGTGTTCCCAACCGTGAATGCCTGTGCGAGGTTGTCGATGCCCGCATTTCCGGCGTTCAAAACATT
>QHXD01000313.1:5430-15223 GCA_003223895.1 Acidobacteriota bacterium | reverse complement strand
TTCGACAACAGTATTGCTGTTTGCGGCGCTTTCGTGCGCCAGCGTTTGGGGGCAGGCCACGGCGCAGATTGGCGGAACCGTAAGAGACCAGAGCGGCGCCGTATTGCCGGGCGTCGAAGTGACTGCAACACAAACCGAGACGGGTATTACCCGTAATACGGTCACGAATGAAACCGGAAGCTACGTTCTGCCGAACCTGGCTACTGGCCCGTATCGAATAGAAGCGGCCTTACCGGGTTTCCGTACGTTCCTTCAAATCGGAGTGGTGCTGGAGGTCAACAGCAACGCTGTGGTCAATCCGGTTCTGGGAGTCGGTCAAGTAAGCGAACAGGTCGAAGTTCAGGCGAACGCCGCTCAGGTCGAGACGAGAGCCACGGGCGTCGGAGCGGTCATCGAAAACCAGCGAATTCTGGAACTGCCGCTCAACGGCCGGCAGGTTACCGACCTCATCACGCTTTCCGGCACCGCGGTTCAAACAGGCATAGCTTCCAGCCGTGCCATGCAGGGCGGAGTCGCACTTTCGGTCGCAGGCGGACAGTCGAACGGCATCCAGTTCCTCCTTGATGGCGCGATGCATAACAATCCCGCAGCCTTTACTCAGCCGGCACTGGGGACCTTCGGAAATTCTCAGCGCAATAGCATTCTCGGTCCCGGATCTGGCAGTTGGATGTGGCGCTGTCGAGAGTGTTCCAGGTGCAGGAAGCTCAGCGGCTGGAATTCCGGGTTGAGGCATTTAACGTGACCAACAGCACTCGCTTCAGAAGTCCG
Source organism: Acidobacteriota bacterium (assembly GCA_003223895.1). GTDB lineage: Bacteria > Acidobacteriota > Terriglobia > 20CM-2-55-15 > 20CM-2-55-15 > 20CM-2-55-15. The sequence continues at coordinate 14,455 of QHXD01000313.1, read as the reverse complement.
GGATTGAACCTGAACTCACTCAACACGTTCGGATTGATCACGCAGTCCGAGGATGCCAGGGTGATGCAGTTCGCGTTGAAGTACGTGTTCTAAGGCAGGAACGCGGGCTAAAGCCCGCGGACTACATTTGGATCAATGTCCCGCTTAATGTAGTCGCGGGCTTTAGCCCGCGTTCCATTTACCTGTTGATCAGCCCCTTCTTGTCGAGTTGCTCAAAGTGTTCCGGATCCTGATTGTTCTCGCACACGTATTCCTGCAAGCGTGTGCCTGGGCGCAGCATGTATTTGCTGGTGATGGTGTACGGTTTAGTAAGCGCCTTTGGGTCTTCAACCCTGGCTTCGTAATTGATGGTGTTGTAATCCACGCGGGTGAAGCGTTCGACGATATGAAGAGCGTCCGTACTGATCTTCGACCCGACCATTCGTTCCTTAAAGCCGGTCACATCGACGACCAGCGTGTCACCTTCCCAGTGGCCGACCGAGTCTCCCAGCCAACTGGGGTCCAGATCCTCGGGATGCTTCTCATTCATATAGATCAACCGGAACACATGTCGAGATTCGACCAGGATTACGATCAGCCTGGGGGTCTGAACAAACTGGTTCGGATATAGCGATCCTGCTCCAAGGTCCAATTCGGGAATGCAACGCGCGACCGGGTCATCGGCATTGCGGCGATTAAAGGCCTCCAGAACCAGCTTCGCGGCCCATGGCTGATAAGGAGGATTCGCCCCGCGCCTGACAGGTTCGCCGCGCCCCGGTTCCGGTACTCCGACTCCCTGATTGGCCTCTTCCCAGGTTCCTGGCCGGTCACTGCCGGGCTGCCAGACGCCAGTAAGATCCGGTTTTCCATCCGCTGTGCGCGGTACGGGCGGTGTCGCCTTTTTATTCTGGGCCTGGTATGCCGGCGCCAGGAAAACTGCAAGAGCAGCCACAACACAGGCAAGAAAGTTATTTCTCACGTCTGTTCTCCTCGAAGGCTCATCGTGGCCCGGTGGGAGGCGCATTGCCGCCGTCACCATTTCCGGCAGGAGGTCCGGACTCCAGTTTCTTTCCGTTCTTCGCAAACGTCACCGTTCTCGAGTGAGCCCAATTCGTGCCATCGCGGGCGCGCCAGCCGAATACGGTAACGGTGTCTCCGGGCAGCATCGTCTCGGTCCTCTTCCAACCAACCCGATTCAGCACCACTGGGGGATAACCCTCGAACTTCCAATTTGCCACCTCGCCGTTCTTGTCCTTCACATCCATGAAGAAGTAAAAGTGCGGGTTCGTCCACTGGCTCTTCGTCAAAGTACGCAACAGCCATCGCTTTCATCTTGCCGGCCTTATTTCCCTGTTCACTGAAACCTCTACCCGAAACCGTCACCATCAAGGCCGTAACCAACAGTAGATTCTTCATATCCATCACAAAATACTTCGGGGACGGGGGAAATTAAACACAAAGACACAAAGGGCACAAAGACACAAAGGGGGCCGCATTAAAACCTTTGATGCGGCCCCCTTCGTGTCTTTGTGCCCTTTGTGTCTTTGTGTTTAATTTCCCCCGTCCCCGAAGTATTTTGTGATTGATATGAAGAATCTACTGTTGGTTACGGCCTTGATGGTGACGGTTTCGGGTAGAGGTTTCAGTGAACAGGGAAATAAGGCCGGCAAGATGAAAGCGATGGCTGTTGCGTACTTTGACGAAGAGCGGTTACGGAACCTGGGACGTCAAGCCGAGCTCGATAATTTCCGGTACTTCCTGAAACCGATCGGGGAGATCGTGAAACGGGATTTCCCCGGCGTTGAACTGAAAATCGTTGGGCGGGGCGAATTGGTCAGGCTTCCGGACGGCACAAAGCTGAACGTTCAGAATGTGGACCCGGCGCTCGGGATCATACTGACTGCACGCGGCAAAAAGCGGCGTTTATTATCTGGAGTCCAGACGGATTTCGATTTCGCCTGCGCGGCGGCTTCGTTCTATCAGCGGCCCTCGCCAGCTTGTAACAAATAGCGCACGCACCTACTCGATGTGTGGGCGTCTGCGGACCAGTTGCTCGATGGCGGAGGAGTGAACGATGTCATTGTCGTTGACGTATACCTCATGGTTGCGCGCCACGGCTTTGCGATCGTAGAGATAATTCACCAGCAAACCGGCGGACTCGTGCAGTCCTTTATCCGAGGTATCGCCCAGCCAGTTGATCCGTTCCAGCCGGGCGCCGTTTCGGAGATGGAACCGGGCTACGGCATCGCGGGGCTCGTCGCCTCGCTTGACGTTCAACAGGTAGTACGCGCCCAGGTACATGATCAGCGGCTTGAGTTGCTGCGCCTTCGAATCATTCTCGACCCAAAACTGATCGTCGAGGTGTGAAAGGCACGAGCGCTCCGCTTCCGAAAAACCGATTGCGGACTGCGGCGCTGCCAGTTCCTCGTTTAACCACGCGCGGAACCCCGGCATGGGTGAGAGCGTCGCGTAGTATTTGAGACTCGGGATCTCCTCCGCCAGACTGTCCGTGACCTGCTTGATCAGGAAATTGCCGAATGACACGCCTTTGAGTCCCGGCTGGCAGTTGTTGATCGAATAGAATATGGCAACGTCCGGTTTGAATTCGAAGTCCTGGTCCGGAATCCCGGCTGAGAGCACTTCCTGGATCGAGTCGGCCAAACCCCTGACAAGGGCAACCTCGACGAAAACAAGCGGCTCGTCAGGCAGCGCTGGATGAAAGAATGCGAAACAACGCCGGTCGTCCGCAAGGCGACGGTGCAAATCATCCCATCCTCGGATTTCGTGTACCGACTCGTACTGGATGAGCTTTTCCAGGATCAGGGCGGGGGTTTTCCAGCTGATGCGTTCGATCCGCAGGAAACCGCGACTGAACCACGATTGCAAAAGGTGCACGACATCAGCATCGACCGGCTTCAGATGAGGATAGTCCTCGAGCATGCTGCGAAGGTCCTGACGCATCGAGACAATCGAACCGGTACCGTCCGGTCCCATGTTCAACACACGGAATAACTCCTGACGCGGAGATTCCACCGCTGCCTGGAGAGCCACTATCGTGTTTGCGTTCGGTTCCAGCTGATAAGCCGCGATGGCCTGGTCGATACACTCCGGATCCGGCATGAATTCCGTGAGCAAACGTTCGAAAAATCTCAGCCGGCTCCCGAATGAAAGATCCTTGTATGTTGTCAGGATCTCGTGGGCGAGCGAAATTGCCGAAGCTTCTCCTTTAAGATGAAGCAGTCGCTTGCACATGGCCACGACGTCTTCCTGGCGGCGGCCCGCTGTACGTTCGAAGATCTCCAGACCCCCCGCGGCGAGAGTCAGGATGATGTCTTTCCATGAACTCCGTTTCACAGTCACCCTGGGCAGATGGTTTTGAACCGCACCAAAGTACCATACTGTACCGCCGTTACAGCTAAAAGTGGAACTGGGCCCCAAGACTCAACAGGCGGCCCTGAAGCACTTGCGTCGGCTGATCGAGCGCGGTTCCGTAGGTCTGGTTTTGCTGAATCACGACATGTGAATTCAAGCTATTGAACACGTCCGCCTGGACCTGCCAGTAACCGCTGTCGCGGAACTTGAACTTCTTCGCCAGCCGCAGGTCCAGCTGGTTCAGGCGACCCAGGTACTTGCTGCCCGGCGGAATCAAAGGAATGTTTTCCTGGGATTGAGTGAGGCCGGGGACGATCGTCCGGTTCACGATGTAGTTGACGTTCAGCCACGGCGTGGCAGTGGATGTATTCGTGTAATTGATCGTTCCCGGATAGCTCTGGAACGACCCGCTAAGCTGCAGCGCAAGGGGCAATTCATAGCTGCCGGCAAGCTTGAACTGCGTCCGGAACGGGATGTGGTACTGGCCCTGGTCGCAATACCTCAAAAGATTGGGATTCGACGCCGCAGTGATGGCCGGAACGACACTGTTGATGGGAGTCGTACTGACGAAGGCCTGACAGTTGTTGGAGACCTGGCGGCCTGAATTGACGCCTCCGAAGAGAGTCCCGGCGCCGAGGCGCGCGTTGACAGTGGCCTCGATACCATTGTAGACGCGCGAATTCGTCGACGAGTTCCTGTCGACGATATTTATGGCGCCCAGTTTTGAAGGGTTCAGGTTGTATATGGTGAGCGGCGATCCATCGACTGGATTCGTGATAACGACTGGTGTGTAGTCCTGCGGCCCGGCCGCCAGGTTTTCCGACCAGAGCAGCCGGTGATAGTCGCGCCGGAAGTAGCCCAGCGAAGCGGAAACGCCGCGCGCCAACTCACGCTGCATGCTGACGCTGTATTCCATGGTATACGGCCGCTTGATATTGGGATCCGGTTTGCGCACTGGCGCGATGCCGAATAGGGAGTTCTGCGACGCTCCAATCTCGTTGTCCTGTGCGATGTCGTCGCCGTTCAGATCCCTCCAGGTGCGAACTTCAGTGGCTTCGAACATCGGGTTATAAACCTGCGCGAATCCCACCGTCGAATACGCCACCATGTATTTTCCGACACTGCCTCTTAGCGCCGTCTTGTTATTGCCGAATAGATCGTAGACGGCGCCGATGCGTGGTGCGACATCATTCCAGTTAGGCAGATTCCGCACCTCGGGGAACGTGCGAGCAGGCACGAACCGGCCGGGTCCGACTGTTTCAAGCGAAATGGACGTATTGAAATGTTCGAAGCGAACGCCGGGTGTAATGGTGAACCGATTGAATGTCCAGCTGTCCTGGACGTAGATGCCGAGGTCGGCATTGAGGTTCTCCCGTCCATGCACGGGAGTGTTGAACACGGTAACAGAATCCGGAGCGCCGAGCCGGTAACGCTGGACAAGATCGACGCCGAACCCCGGATCCGGGCCCTCCTGCTGGAATCGCTTTTGGGAACGGTTGAAGCCGTATCCCCACTGCATGCCGGCCTTGATCGCGTGCGAGCCGGTGACGTAGGACATCGAAGTCACCCACGATCGGCGGACCGGCACGTGGAGGAAGTAGGATGCGATCGGAGCGCCCCACGTCGTCCCGAGAATGATGTCCTGACGTGGAATCGGGTTGACCGTCGCGCGAGCCGATGGTTCCAGCTCCTGAGTTGTATACGTTTCGTTGTTCGTGGACCAACCGGCTTCCACGAGTAACCTACTGCTCAGCGTTCCGGTAATTTTCACCTGGGCCGTGTAGTAGATCTTCGGATTTCGCATTGCGAACGCTTCTTCCGTCCGCAGGGCCGAGCCTTCGTGGCCTCGGAACTTGATGATCCGATCGAGGTATGCGCTGGCCTTCAATCTCGGCGTCGCCTGCCACGTGAGCCGCACGATGCGACTCTTGATCCTGTTGTCGTCGATGACCTGGTGAGAGAGGTCCGGCTTGTACGTTTTGTGAGTTGGATCCAGATTGTAGAACGCGTTGGCCACGGCCTGATTCACGCCCCAGTGCCGGAACGACCCAAAGAACCACAGTCGGTTGGCCTTGATAGGGCCGCCAAGCGCTGCGTTAAAGTCGTGCATGCTGTCCATCGAGTCAGCGGCGTTCAGGCCACGCTTCACGAGGTCGGGGGTCAAGGCTTTGGCCTGCAAGGAATGACTTGTCGTGGACAAGAACAGGTCGCCTTTGAAGGTGTTGCCGCCGTCCTTGGGGATCATATTCAGGCGAACACCGCCGCTGGAAGTCTCGGCGGACATCGCTCCGGTCTGGTAGCTCATCTCCGAGAACATCATTTGATTGAAGTACTGCTGGATGGCGCCATCCCCTTCGATTCCATTGACGCTCATCCCGTCGACCTGGATGCTGTTGTCGCGCGGATCGGCGCCATGCGTGGCCATGTAGGTCTGCTGCATCCCCTGGGCACCGCCCACATCCGGCAGCGATTGCGTAATGCCGGTGAGAATGGCGCCGACCGATTGAATGCTGCGTCCACCCATCGGAACAGCGTCGAGCAGGGGCTGCGGAAGCACCTGCTGGCTGACGGCGTTCTGGACGTCGACGACAGGCGATTCGCCGGTGACCGTTACTGTCTGTTCGATGGTGCCGATGCTCATCTCGGCGTTCACCGGCGCCGTAAAGTTTGCCGGCAACTCGATCGCATCCCGTTTGAACGTGTTGAATCCCGGCAGCGTGAACGTCACCGAGTATGTGCCGGGACGCAGGTCGAGAATTCTATACAGGCCTTTCTCGTCGGTGATGACGGAACGGCTTCCTTCAATAAGTGCCGGACTGGACACCTCCACCGTCACACCGGGCAAAACCGCACCGGTGACATCCTTCGCCATTCCGGCGATCCCACTCTGTGCAAATGCGAAACTCGGCATCAGGGTCAGACACAAAACCACTCCGAGCCCTGACACTGCAACGGTTCTCAAGCCAGTCATAGCGTGCCTCCACTCGTGAGATCACTCACGCTTTGTTTTGAAGAAACGGCGCAGGTACGAAATCCCGCCGCCGTAGTCAATATCGCAACGCGGGCTAAAGCCCGCGACTACATTTGAGGGCGGAACCGCCAAAGTGAAACGCGGAACGCCAATGTAGTCGCGGGCTTTAGCCCGCGTGCATTCGAACCCGGGCATTCGTGATATCATCGCCCGCATCCAACCAGGAACCGAGCGTATCTACGAAGGAGGCAGCAAAATGTCACATTCACTTCAAGTGAAACTCACGCGTGTCGTACCCCTCGTCGCAGCGATGGTCCTCTCTGCAATCGCGGTGCACGCGCAAAACAATCCATACCATGTCGCGGAGGGTTGGCCGCAGCTTCCCGCCGGCATCAAGTGGGAAGGAGTGATCTCGGTCGATTCCGATGCGCGCGGTAACATCTGGGTCTTTCACCGAAGCGAGCCAACGATTCTCGAATTTGACCCGTCGGGAAAGCTCATTAAAAGCTTCGGCACAGGGATGTTCGTGCAGGCGCACGGCATGACGATAGACCGTGACGGCAACATCTGGGTGACCGACGCGCAGAACAAGGACGGAAAAGGCCAGCAGGTCTTCAAGCTCAGCCCGGAAGGAAAGGTATTGATGACGCTGGGTAAGGCCGGCGTTGCCAAGGAAGGCCCCGACACGTTCAATGGGCCGACCGATGTTGTAGTCGCGCCGAACGGAGACATTTTCGTCAGCGACGGGCATGTTGCGAATGCCAATGGGCGCATTGTGAAGTTCTCCAAGGACGGAAAGTTCATCAAGGCCTGGGGCAAGAAAGGGTCGGGCCCGGGCGAAATGGACGTGCCTCACAGCATCGCGATGGATTCTCGCGGACGGCTGTTCGTCGCCGATCGTGCGAACAGTCGCATTCAGATCTTCGACCAGGACGGAAAGTTCATCGATCAGTGGAAGCAGTTCGGCCGGCCGAGCGGAGTGTACATCGACAAGAATGACACGATTTATGTAGCCGATTCCCAGTCGAATGCCACGCAGAACCGGGGCTTCAAAAGGGGCATCTACATTGGAAGCGCGAAGGACGGCAAAGTCACGGCGATGATTCCGTTTGTCGAGCCGGACCCCGACAAGAACAACAACGCCGGCATGGAAGGAGTTACGGCAGATGCGGCGGGCAACGTCTACGTCGGGGAAACCACGACCATGACGTTGAAGAAATACGTCAAGGGCAAGTCATGACATCTGCTCCGAGAACCGCCGTTAAGATTGCGCCCAACAACCCGGTATTCGATCTGCCGGTCATTGTTGGCATCGATGAAGGGCTGTTCGCCAAAGCGGGACTCGACGTGAGCTTTTCGGCGAGCTACGCGGACCGTGAGAAGGACAGCCCGGACAAGGCGGTTCTCACCCGGCTCAAAGAAGGACTTTTCGAGTGCGGCTCGGCCGACAGCTATAACGTGTGCGAGTGGGCGAGCATCGACCGACTGGAACGTGGCAAGCGGGGCGGCAAGGTGGCCGCCCTGCGCGCAGCAATCGCAGCGCAGGCCATCCTGACTTTCGACGACAAGCTGCAAACGCCGCGCGACATGGCCGATGTTCCGGTCGCGGTTCAGGAGCTGACCGGATCGCACTACACCACGATCCAGATGCTCGAAAGCGCAATCGGCCTCGACCACATCAAAATCCAGCAGGGCGGATTGCCGCAGAAGCGTTGGGAGGGGCTCAAGAACGGCGCTTACTGCGCCGTGGCAGTGATGGAGCCGTTCATCAGTCTCGGCCTCAAGGAAGGGGCACACATCATCGCGGCTTCGTTCTATCGGGGCGGTGAGGTCGTGGCGGCAGAATTGACGCCCGAACAGCGCAAAGCTTACTACGACGCTGAGAATGAGGCCGTCGATCTCATCAACGCCGACTTCTATAAATATTCACATCATGTGACCGCGCACGCCAGGGGCGCGCTGCAGCCGCACGAATTGCTCAGGGCATTCGTCCACTACAAACACGTCGACTACTACGATGAAGCGCTCTTCAATCGCGCCTACGACTGGATGAAGGCCCGGGGAATGACCGAGGGTCAGAGCCAGCACGGCGCGCTGGTTGTGGGGTAAGGCCAAATGTAGTCGCGGGCTTTAGCCCGCGTTCCCTTCAACGAACGCGGGCTAAAGCCCGCGACTACATTTGAGGTACGGCCGAAATAGCCAGAGTGTTCCCGGAATGCACGTAGCCGTGGGCTTTATGCCCGCGTTCAAGTACCGCCAGAAGAATTTCTTAGTTGTGCTCGCTGGAGATGCCTCGAGAATTCCAACGGGCGGCCGCCGCTACAGTTAAGACGCGCCGGAAGCCGAGACTTGAATGACCGGCGCAGGAGCGCTGGGTGTGATCTGGCCCTTCTCGACTTTACCCATGATCAACATATAAGAGACGGCGCCAAACAGTGCCATGCAGCCGGCAACGACAAAGGAACCGGCAAACGATCCGGTCGCGTTGACCATGTAACCGGTAACGATCGGTGCCATTAACCCTCCGAGAGCGCCAAAACAGCCCTGAATGCCTGTCAGCGAGCCGACCATCTGCCGCGGAGCCAGGTCGATCGGAAGGGAATTGACCGAACCGGTTGCCAACCGCAGAAAGGCGAAGCAAAGGGTCAGAAGCGTAACCGCCAGCCAGCTTTGCTCGACGTAGGCTGCAGTGATGACGAGCAC
>QHXD01000313.1:0-5409 GCA_003223895.1 Acidobacteriota bacterium | reverse complement strand
TTGTCGAAACTCCCCGTTTAATCAGGTAGTCGCCGAACCAGCCGCCACCCAACGTCCCCAGCATACCCGCCCAGAAAGGAAGCGCAGCGACGATCCCGGACCTCAGCAGAGTCATCTTACGTTCCAGAATGAGGTATCCCGGAAGCCAACTCAGGAAGAAGAAATAAACGTACAAATATCCCATCTGCCCGAGCGCGATTCCCCAGGTAGAACGATAACGGAAAAGCGAAAGCCACGAAATCTGTTGTACGGCATCGTTATTCCCTGCATCGGGCTGGGCGGAGTAATGCCGGCCGATCCGTTTATCGGGATAGAGACCAAACCAGACCAGCGTCAGCAACAGACTGGCAGCACCCATAGAGTAGAAAACCGCCTGCCACCCCAGTCTTGCGAGGATGAGTGCCGCAACCGTGGCCCCAATTGCGACGCCCACCTGGTTCCCGGCGAAAACGGTCGCGATAATCCGGGCGCGCTCCTTGATACTGAATCCGCGCGAAATCGCCATTGCACCTGCAGGGACCAGAGTGGCTTGTCCGACACCGAAAATCATGCGCATCAGAAACAATGAGACAGCGGCGCCTGCGATCGGCAAAGCGATTGTGGATATGCTCCAGACGAAGGAGCCTGCCCCCAAAACGATGTAAGGACCGAAGCGGTCTACGATATAGCCCATGATCGGCATGCCGGCGGCATAGGACCAGTTCCATCCCGAGAGGAGATAGCCCATGGTCTTCGGCGAGAGGTGATACAGTTCCATCAAAGTCGGAGCCACCACCCCAAAGGCAAACCGGATCATGAACGACATCACCTGGGATCCGAACAGCAGGCTCGATATCAGGATCTTGTTCCTGCGCTCTTTGTTTTCATTCATGTTGTCAACAAGTGCGCCAAGTATATGAACGATATTTGCGGCAGGCAACGAATGCTTCTTGTGGCTGTTGCTGCGGAGCCTGATACACTGGAAATAGACCTTACAAGCGGGGGTTCTTATGAACCGCCTTGTTCGTGATCTGGTGATCGTTACCCTGATCCCAGTGTTGTTGATCGTGGCATTCTGGATTTATCGGACCCGGATAACAGCCGTCAAAGCCGCTCAATACGCGCCCGCCGCTCCCCAGCTAACCGTGATCCCGCCGGGAACACAGTTTCAGGCCATCCTGCGGGACGGAATTCCGGAATCCACGAAGGCCGGCGACACAATTGTGGGATTCATTTCTGCCCCTGTTGTAGTGAACAACGAGGTTGCTATTCCCGCTGGCACACCGTTGAAGGGAGTCGTCGAGGAATCGTTCGGGTGAACTTCGATCATCTTGTCTTCCATGACCGGGAGTTCAGCATTCGAACCAAATCCGTGATGGCGACGGCTCCGATCGTGTCCGACTTCGAAGTCCTTGCAAGCGCACTAAGAACCACTACCGGTGCGGCCGTGGGTGCGGCAGCGGGAGCAACGTCAAGAGACGAAGGCCAGATCGGCAAGGGGTTGGTGGAAGGAGCGCTGTCGGGTGTTGCACCGTCACAACAGAAGTTCACGCCAGTCACGCTGGTGTTGAACGAAGCCCTCGAGTTGCCTACCTAAATGGCTGGTGAACTGCTGAAAAATCTTTAAAAGGAGTTTGATCATGATTGAACGAGTCACATACAAGCCCCGGCAATTCAATCTGAGTGGATTAAAGGGCATTTCCGACAAAACCCTGCAAATGCACTTCAAGCTCTATGAGGGGTACGTCAAAAGCGTCAACGAATTAAACCAGAAAATCGCCGAAGTGTTGAAGGACGGCAAAGTGGATCAGGAAGAATTCCCGGCCTATTCGGAACTGACCCGCCGTCTTGGCTTTGAATACAACGGCATGGTTCTTCACGAGCACTATTTTGGGAACCTCAAGGCTGGTGGAGCGGGACAACCAGGTCCGGCCTTCAAACAGGAAGCGGAGTTCGGTTATGGCAGCTACGAGACCTGGAAGGTCGACTTTGCCGGCGTTGGAAAGATGCGAGGCGTCGGCTGGGCGATTTGTTACCAGGATCCGGTTACGGGCGCGCTTTCTAATCATTGGATTGAATTGCACGAAATTGGAAACGTCTCCGGATATAACCCGATACTCGTGATGGATGTCTGGGAACATGCATTCCGGCTCGATTACGCTCCATCCGATCGGCCGAAATATATTGAAGCATTCTTTTCAAACGTGGACTGGGACGCTGTTCAAGGCCGGCTCCGCAAAGCGGCAGGAGTTCCCCCGAAGGTTGCTTAGAAATAAGGAGGAATCATGAAAGTCAGCGAAATCATGACCCGTCATGTCGAATGCATCAATCTCGATACCTCCGTTAAAGATGCTGCGGAAAAAATGAAATCGCTCGATATCGGATTTTTGCCGATATGTGAAAACGACCGGCTGACCGGCACCATAACCGACCGCGATATTACAATTCGTGTCGTTGCGGATGGTCTGAATCCGCGCAGCGTCAAAGCTCGTGACGTCATGACACCCAACGCCTTCTATTGTCTCGAGGATCAGGATATAGAAGAGGTCGGCCGGCGCATGCAGGAGACCGAAGTGAAGAGAATGCTGATTCTCAACCGCGATCACAAACTCGTTGGTGTTGTATCTCTCGGTGATCTTTCGAGAGCGAGCGGTGTACAGCAGCTTGCAGGAGAAACCCTGAAACAGATTTCGGAAGCAGCATAGGTATCAGACGAATACCGACACGAAAATAGGCCCTGGGCCAATAGCGGCCACGGAAGCTCCCCTCCTAACTTGAGTGTGTCAAGAGAGCCGTTTCGTCCGCTGTAGCGGCGGTCTATCAGCGCCGCTACAGCAGCAAGGATGGGTCACATGCGGTTTCAAGTCGGAGATGCGGTCCGCGTTTCGGGTTCGCCAAACTCGCAATGGCGGGGATCCCGTGGCGTCATAGTGGAAATGATCCAGCGCACGATTGGGGAAGATGATCCTGAGACAAAGGAATACTCCGTGCGGTTTGCCGGCGAGCAGCGTTCCTGGTTTCTCGCCGAGGATCTTGTGAAGTCTCCCCCTGACAAGCTGGTTCGTTTCTTTCGCTCCGAGGTAACGGAACGATGGAAACAGCTCGATCCCAGTGGAGTCGCCGTTCTCAACGTAGACCGGGCCGAACTCGTCATGCTCCTCCAGGAAGACTGTGGTTTTGCCCGGCGGCGCGCAGAGGCCGAAGTAGACGAGTTTTTTCGAGCGTTCTATTCCAGACTGCAACTTGCGACCGCTTCCCAGGCAAAAGCGAGCCCGTTTGCTGCTTGATGAAGTAGGAAACATCCCGCCCGGCCTTTACGATAAGATAGGGCTTGTATGGCGAGTGTTCCTGTCGGCCAGGAGCGGCATCTACTCTCGGTAATCAAACGGCTGTCGTTCTGTTGCACTCTGGGAGAAGTGACAGAGGTTGTCTGTCATGCAGCGCGGGAGCTGACCGGCGCGGACGGAGTGACCTTCATTTTGCGAGAGGGCGATAACGTCTACTACGCCGAAGAGAACGCCATTGAGCCGTTATTGAAGGGAAGACGATTCCCGGCGGCGAACTGCGTATCCGGATGGACGATGCTGAATCGGGAGCCCGCCGTGATCGAGGATGTCTACAAGGATCCGCGGGTTCCGATAGAGGCCTATAAGCCCACCTTTGTCAAGAGTATGGCCATGATCCCTGTGCGTGCCGAGGATCCCACGGCCGCCATTGGCGCATATTGGGCAACTCATCACCGGGCCACAAAGGAAGAACTCGACAACCTTCAGATGCTCGCCGACGCGACGGCGCTGGCGCTTCGAAACATCGAACTCCTGTCGGATCTCCAGGCTGCGCTGGACCGCGAACACCAGGCCAGGGTCGAGGCCGAGGCCGCAAACCGCGCCAAAGATGATTGGCTTTCCGTCATCAGCCATGAAATGCGCACACCACTGACGCCGATCCACGGCTGGCTTCAGTTGCTCCTTGAAAAACGACTGGATCCTTCAAAGACCGAAGAAGCGCTCCGCGTCATTGACCGCAATTTGATGGCGCATACGCGGCTGGTAGAGGACCTGCTGGACGTATCGCGGATGCTGTCCGGGAAGTTCGAAGTAAAACAAACCATCGTCGACATGCGCGAATGCGTAACGAACGCCGTTGGCATCCATGAATGGACTGCCAGGCAGAAGTCTGTCAGCGTGAACCTCTCATTGAGCGATCATCCGTACCGCGTGATCGGCGACTCGGACCGCATCTGTCAGATCGTCTACAACCTGGTTCACAACGCCCTCAAGTTCACACCGGCCGGCGGAAAAATCGATATTTCACTCACGAGCGACGGGACGCAGGCAAAGTTGTCGGTTTCCGATAACGGCGTCGGGATTTCTCCGCATATGTTGCCGCAGCTGTTTAGAAGATTCCAACAGGCCGATAGTTCTTCCACCAGATCCGCCGGTGGTTTGGGCCTGGGCTTGTGGATCGTCCAACAACTCGTCGAAAAACATGCCGGCACGGTTACTGTCTCCAGTCCTGGCGAGGGTAAAGGAGCAGTGTTTACCGTCCGTTTGCCGCTCGTGACTAAGCCAGTTTCGGACGCACCTTCAGCCGCGATATGAAATCGTTCACGTCACGGATGGCTTCCTCCTGAGGAATGTGCCGCCGCTTCGCGACTACTTTAATCAGCTTGTTCGGATCGCCTTCAATGTAGTCCACGTCCGACTGAGTCAAATCCGGCCATCGTTCTCTCAAATCGTTGATGCGTTCGTACCATTGTTCCTTCAGAAGGTTTCCATTGATCATGATTCCAGAATCGCATCATCCTCCGCCGAAAACAATGCCTCCGGCAGATTTGCTCGTCTGCTTCTGTAAGGAGGACTCTTATGTTCAACCGGCTTGTTTCGACCAGGGATGACTGTGCCCTCACAGTCATGCCGATGGCTCAGCTTCACGGAACCGCAGCCATACCTACAACGGCCCGCTGCCTGAGGGGTTCCGATTATTGAGTGAGCACTTGGGGAGAGAGTATTCCCCTCCTGGGACAGGAGGGGAATACTCTCGCCTCATGACTTTCGCTGAAACCGCTTAAGGGAATGCGCCATTTTCGTGCTCTTATGCTTAAATAGCCATACTGGCCATCCGTTGGCTTTGTAATGGGCTGAACAGTGGGAAAGAGAGCAGCAGAATTGCGTTTTCGTTTCTACGGCCGGATGGAAAGCTACAATGCCGAGCGGTTTCGGAAAGATGTGCTCGCCGGAATCATCGTGGGCATTGTGGCGATTCCACTCGCCATGGCCTTCGCGATCGCGAGCGGCGTTTCTCCGGATCGCGGGCTCTATACGGCGATCGTAGCGGGAGCGGCGATCTCGATATTCGGCGGTTCGCGTGTTCAGATCGGCGGACCGACCGGCGCGATGGTCGCAATCCTGTCCGTCATCCTCATCCAGT
>QHXD01000312.1:1158-6347 GCA_003223895.1 Acidobacteriota bacterium | reverse complement strand
GGCAGTTCAAGGTCGAGGGCTGCGTTGCGCATGGCAGGCAATTGCGTCAGGGCTTCGTTCCAGCGTGGCGAGTCCACCTCCCAATACGCGGGAATCAACACCACTCCAAACTTTGCATGACTGGCAGATGCCAGATCGCGCGTGGCGGCCATCATTTCTTCGGTCACGTGCCAGGCCTCTGCCCACGCAGGTTTCGGTTCCACGCGGTAAATCTCGTAGAAACCAAAGTTATCGCCGGCGGGGGCATTAACGGTCTCGGGCGGGGTGCTGACCAGCCGCAGTGTGTAGAGCAGACGGTTGATCCCCGGCGAGTTGTCGACAGTCTCACGCAGCAATCGGTAGGCTTTGGAGTGATTCCTGAACAGGCCTGTGACAGCGCTGAGACTCGAAGTTTGATCTTTGAATGGAGTAAATAGAGGACGGCCTTCCTCATCCCGGACCAGGTCGCCGTCGGCTGTGGTGCGTGGATACGGAATATAGGGCTTACCCTGGAGTCTCCAGCTATTATCGCTGACATCGTTACCCACGAAGAACGTGAGTACAAGATCCGGCTTATATGTCAGACCGTACTCCCGAAGGGCGAGGTATTCACGCGCCGTTCCCGTGCCGCTGACACTTAGATTAATGAGTTCCGTCTTGCCGATCTTGCCTTGAAGACGATTCTCGAGCAACGGGGTTATGGAGCGATCAAACGGAACTTGCATCGCCTCCAGGAACGAATCTCCCAGCAGAACCACCCGGCGCGTGCCGGCCGGTTTCTGCGGAGTGTGTTCTCGATCGCGGAACCCAACCGAATTGACTTTGATGCGAGTGTCGAAAATACCACGCTGGATTGCTCGACCCTCCTTGCCGCGGATCAGCTTCATTCCGATGGCCGGATCGAATTCCCAGAAGAAGTCAGAAACGGGAAAGAAAAAACGCACCCCAACCTCGAGCAATACTGCCCCGAGTCCGAGACCCACCGCGAACAGCAGGCCTACCGCGATCAAACGCTTTGACAAAGACAACGAACTAGCAGCCATGGTCAGTTACCTCTGATGAACTACGAAGTCTTCTGGGCAATCACGATGAACAGTCCGCCATCTTTGCATGCAGTAACGGCCATTCCCAGTTCGACAATCGATCGCGTCAGCCAGCCGGCAAGCTCATCCTGCGCGAAAAGTTTTTCCGATGCGGAAAACGATTCGAATGGGACTGTTTTGGGAATGCTCTTTACGAAGGTGAAGCCAGTCTCCTTGAACCAGCCAAGAACTTCGCCAATCGTGTGCTTGGATTCATGGGGATTCTTGTACTGATCCATGAACCAGGAACGTTTCCGCGCTTCGCTGATGTTCTCGTTCAGGTGGCGATCCATATTCTTGTATCGATCCCGCGTGAGTCTGAAAATGCCGCGCCGGATGTCTGTGGTCAACCGGCCATACTTGTGATACAGCCCGATGAGGATGTATCCACGGGGCTTCACGAGCGTGGAAATTGTTTTGAATGCCAGAAACGGATCGGCCGTGTGATGCAGGACGCCGTTTGAAATAACCAGGTCGAACTGTCCGGGTTGGAAACAAGGTCGGAACAGGTTCATCTGAAAAAAGTGCGCTCGCTTCAAACCGTTCCGTTCCTTGAAACCCTGAGCCATTCGGAGCGAGTTCATGCACATGTCGGCGCCGATTGCCGTTCGACCCGCTATGGACAGAAAGTTGGTGAGCTGGCCGGTCCCGCAGCCGCACTCGATGATGCGTGTCCCAAAAGGGATCTGATCGTCCAACAGCTTCGCGAATACCCTCTTCCTGGCTTTTTCCACGAGCGTTCCGGCGCTGTCGAAGTCGTCGTAGTTCGGAAAAGGATACTGTTCATAGAACTGCTTCATCGAATCCGTGACATCTTGTTTCGCCGACCCCCATTCCGTCTTCCAGAACAACTGAGGAATGCCATCGACCGTGGGATAGGTCTGACGGCACGACAAGCATGTGAACTGATTCTGATGGTGTTCCACCGATCCTTTGCATTTCGGACAGGACAAAATAAGGCTCTCCCAAACGGGAGACAGGGATTTCTCTGCTTTCATTTGCTGAACTGCCATTGCCGACGCTCCAAGTTTTATTGACTAAGAATGGGTTTTAGGCTTTGACTACTGAGGCCAACGTCGAGTCCCGGTAACGCGACGCGTAGTGACTGTAACTTTCAATCTGCAATCCATCGAGGCCCTTCTGGGAGATCGCCTCGACGAATCGTTGTGCAAATTGGATGTTGGTGATCAGCGGTATCCCCAGATCGACAGCCCGCCGCCGAATGAGGTAATCGTTCGTCAGTTCCTCCTCCTGAAACGTCTTGGGGATATTAATGACGAGGTCGATCTTTCCGCTCTGCAGGTACTCCAGCGCATTCGGTGAGGATTTTTCCAACGGCCAGTGCAGAACCTGCGAGTTAATTCCATTGGCCTTCAGGAAATCTGCTGTTCCGTGGGTGGCGTACAGGGTTACGCCCATCTGGGACAGAATCCGCACGCTTTTGATGAAAACCGCTTTGACCTCGATGGGTCCGGTAGAGAGCAGGATGCCGCGGACGGGCAAACGATAGCCAACCGAGAGGAGTGCCTTGAGGAATGCTTCCTCAAAATCCTCCCCGAGGCAACCCACTTCTCCGGTCGAAGCCATCTCGACACCAAGCATTGGATCCGCGCCATCCAATCGCATGAATGAAAACTGCGGAGCTTTTACTCCCACGTAGCCAAGATCCAGTACGGCGTCATTTTCCTTCGTGACCGGCTTCCCGAGAATTGCCCGCGTTGCGATGTCGATAAAGTTCTTGCCGCATATTTTCGATACGAACGGAAAGCTCCGGGATGCCCGCAGATTACATTCAATAACTTTAATCTCGTTGCCTTTTGCGATGAACTGAATATTGAATGGACCGGTGATGGAAAGCGCTTTTGCGATCTGACCCGTCACTTTCTTGATTCTCCGGATCGTTTCGAGATACGTCCGCTGTGGCGGTAGAACCAGGGTCGCGTCTCCGGAATGGACTCCCGCGTTCTCGACATGTTCCGATATTGCGGAAATGACGATTTGGCCGCGGCTCGCCACGGCATCAATCTCCAGTTCCTTCGCGTTCTCGACGAACTTGCTCATCACGACAGGATGTTCGCGCGATACGTGGGCAGCTTTGCTGAGAAATCTTCCGAGTTCTTCGTCGTTTGAAGCGACCGCCATTGCGGCTCCGCTGAGAACATAGGAAGGACGCACCAGGACTGGATAACCGACACGTCTCGCAAATGTCCGGGCGTCGTCAACGTTAATCAACTCCCGCCATTCTGGTTGTTCGATTCTCAATTCATCCAGCAGTGCTGAAAATTTGTGGCGATCTTCAGCAGCATCGATACTCGTTGCCGATGTCCCGAGAATCGGAATGCCGGCCGACTGAAGCTGTAGAGCAAGGTTGTTGGGAATTTGCCCGCCCATTGAAATGATGATACCGACGGGCTTTTCCCTCTGACAGATTGCCAGGATCGTTTCAAGACGGAGTTCTTCGAAATACAGGCTGTCGCACTCGTTGTAATCCGTGCTGACCGTTTCCGGATTGCAGTTCACAATAATGGTCCGATAGTTCAACTCCCGGAGGGTACGGACCGCATTCACGCAGCACCAGTCGAACTCGACGGAACTTCCAATTCGGTAGGCGCCGGAGCCCAGAACCATGATCGTCTTGCGCCCGTCGTTCGAGGTCTCGGCGGTCAAATCGTCTTCCAGAGCGTTGTAAGTGACATACAGATAGTTGGTCTGGGCCGGATATTCCGCTGCGAGCGTATCGATCTGCTTCACAAACGGTGTAATCCCC
Source organism: Acidobacteriota bacterium (assembly GCA_003223895.1). Classification (GTDB taxonomy): domain Bacteria; phylum Acidobacteriota; class Terriglobia; order 20CM-2-55-15; family 20CM-2-55-15; genus 20CM-2-55-15. The sequence continues at coordinate 2,519 of QHXD01000312.1, read as the reverse complement.
AATCCAGCGCGGGTGACACGGACTTCTTCTTCGGTAATTCCTTTCAACGAGGCGATCTGACGGTCACAAAATCCAAGCTGCTTTGCCTCGAGAAGCGTCTCGCGTTGCTCCGGCCACGGCGTCTGCTTGAGCCGGCTTTCCATGTCGATGATGTTCCGTATTCCATACAGAAACCAATTGTCGATCTTGGAAAGATCATGGATTTGTTCGATCGGGAAGCCTTCACGCAACGCCTGTGCAACCGCGAAGATTCGTTCGTGAGTCGGCTCACGCAGCTCTTTCGCCACGTCGTCAAAGTGGAAGTGTTCTTCACCCGCGATTCCAGACACGCCGATCTCGAGCATTCGCAGCGCCTTCTGGATAGCCTCCTCGAAATTCCTGCCGATCGCCATCACTTCGCCGACAGATTTCATTCCAGAGCCGATAGATCGAGAAATCATCCGGAACTTCAGCAGATCCCACCGCGGCATCTTGACGACCACATAGTCCAGGGCAGGCTCGAAACAGGCGGTCGTGGCGCCGGTGATCGAATTCTTAAGTTCGGTGAGGCCGTAACCCAGCGAGAGTTTTGCGGCGATGTGTGCCAGTGGATACCCGGTCGCTTTTGATGCCAGAGCCGAGCTTCGGCTGAGGCGAGCGTTCACTTCAATGACGCGGTAATCAGTACTGGACGGTGAAAGCGCAAACTGGACGTTGCATTCACCAACGATCCCGAGATCTCTCACCACACGGATCGCAACTTCACGCAACATGTGGTATTCGGTGTTGGTGAGCGTCTGGCTGGGAGCGACGACGATGCTCTCCCCGGTGTGAATACCCATGGGATCCAGGTTCTCCATGTTGCACACGGTAACGCAATTATCAAATCGGTCACGAACGACCTCGTATTCCACTTCCTTCCAGCCGGTCAGATATTCCTCGATCAGTACTTGAGGACTGTGGGCGAGAGCCTTTGTGGCGCGTTCATGAACATCGAGATCATTTGAGCAGAACCCGGAGCCGAGTCCGCTGAGCGCATAGGCGGCGCGGAGCATGACGGGATAACCCACCTCCCGGGCAACTCGAACGGCCTCCTCGGGGGTCACGGCCGCTCTGCTTCGGGGCACATGAACATTGATGTTGGTTAACCGCTCTCTGAAGAGCTCGCGATCTTCGGTGTCACGGATGGCCTGAACGGGCGTCCCGAGAACCTCCACGCCAAAATCGCGAAGCACACCACGATCGTGCAGCTCGAGACCGCAATTCAGCGCGGTCTGACCGCCGAATGCGATCATGATTCCGTCAGGTCTTTCCTTTTCGATTACCTGGGTGACGAAGTAGGGATCGACCGGCAGAAAGTAAATCTCATCGGCGAGATTCTC
>QHXD01000312.1:0-1142 GCA_003223895.1 Acidobacteriota bacterium | reverse complement strand
ATGTTGGGATTGACAAGAACCGTTGTAATCCCTTCCTCCTTGAGCGCTTTGATGGCCTGACTGCCGGAGTAGTCGAATTCACCGGCTTCGCCAATCTTCAGGGCGCCGCTTCCAAGAACAAGTACTTTGCGCGGAAGTTTTTGCATTTGGGTTGAACCTTCTCTTGATGGCTGCGCCCTGTCGGGCTCGCATTCGCAGCCGCTCATTCAGGATTGCCAGACGTCTCGGACAAAATCGTCGAAAATGAAGTTCGCGTCGACGGGGCCCGGCGCCGCCTCAGGATGGAATTGAACCCCGTAGAATGGCCTGGTCCGGTTGCGAATGCCCTCATTTGTTCCATCATTTGCGTTTACGAACCATTCATCCCAGTCGGAACTAAGAGTGGCGGCATTGACGGCGTATCCGTGATTTTGTGAAGTGATGTAACAGCGTTGCGTTCCCACGGCAAGACACGGCTGATTCTGGCCCCGATGACCAAATTTCAACTTGAACGTGTCTCCACCGGCCGCCAGAGCGAGGATCTGCGACCCGAGGCAGATTCCGAACAGCGGCACGTTGCGAGTCATGACCGACCGGACTGCGGCAATGGTCCGCCCGCACATTTTGGGGTCACCGGGACCGTTCGAGATGAGCACGGCGTCAAACGTTTCTTTGGAGAAGTCGTAATCGTAAGGTACACGCAGTACCGTCAGGTTTCTGTCCAGGAGATTCCGAACAATGCTCTCCTTGCATCCGCAGTCGATGAGAATGACCCGCTTCTCTCCACGCGAATACGTGATCGGGTGATCAACGGTGACTTCAGATATGAGGTCTTCGGAAGCGGTCAGCGGAATTTGTTCGTTTGCCGCTTCCGTACCAATCGACCCCATCATCGTGCCATGCTGGCGTAGACGCTTGGTTAGTGCGCGAGTGTCCACCCCTGCCAGGGCAGGAACCCCGTCTTTCTTCAACCATTCGTCGATACTGGTCAAAGTATTCCAGTGTGCCGGCTGACGGCAATTCTCCGAAACGATCAGGCCGGAGACCTGAATGCGGCGGGACTCGAATTCCTCCAAACAGCGATCAGTGTCGGGTACTCCGTAGTTACCGATAAGAGGGTACGTCAGGACGAGTATCTGTCCTTTGTACGATGGATCGGTTAA
>QHXD01000304.1:5269-6834 GCA_003223895.1 Acidobacteriota bacterium | reverse complement strand
GGATCATCAAATCAAGCGTGCCCTGCGGAATATCCAGCTTCTCCATCGATGCTCCTTTAGGCCAACAAGATGAAAGAGCATACCGCGACCTACCTTTAGGATGTCAAGATGAAAATGGAATGATGAAGTAGATGTGATCAGGCCACCGCGCTCAAGCCGAGGCGGAAGGCCTTACCGTTGAAGCGTATTTGGAACGCCTCATCGGCGCCGGCGACCGAGCGGAGGAGGAGATGACCACTTTTGCGCTGGAAGGAATCAATTCAGGAGCGCCGATGGAAGTCGATGCCCGCTACTGGCAAGAGAAACATCGTCGTCTCGACGAGCGTTTGAAAAAGACCGATAAATTTTGAGTGACCGCTATCTTGTTCGTCCCAAAGCCGAAGTCGTCTGACGTAATGGAGACGTTACTCCTGAGTCAGCTTCTTCCGGTCTTCACTCGAACTGCTTTCTGAATTGCTCGAACTGCTTTTTCAGATCTTCCACTTCTTTCTCGAGTTTGCCGATTCGATCGGGTTCGACTTCCGGTTCAGTGAGCGTTACTTCACCGGAAAGAAGGTGCGCGTAACGAACTTCCTTCTGGCCGCTCTGCCGCGGCAGGCGGACGATAAACGGCGCCTCGCCCGACATGAGCGAGTTCAGAGTAATCTCCACTTCCTCGAGACTTGAAAAGTTATAGAGGCGATTGCTCCGAGTTCGGATTTCGCCAGCAGTCTGCGGTCCGCGAAGCATCAAGACGCACATCACCGCGATGGCCGGCCTGCCCAGGCTCATGGCTTCATACAAGACATGGCGATACTTGGTCACACGAGAGTCGCCCCGGTCGACCATGTGAATCAGCTTCTTTTCACGCAAGCTGTCCAACGCATGAGTGACCGTGTCTTCCTCGAAGTGCACGACCGGATTGCGATTCGATGACTGGTTGCATGCTGCCACCAGCGCATTGAGCGAAAGCGGATAGTAGTCGGGCGTCGTGATTTCTTTTTCGATCAGCGAGCCCAGACTATCAGAACTCCCCAGGCAAACGAAGGTTAGACAACCATGTTAAATCGTAGTAACTGTGAAAATGTCCAGACTATAATCGCCGAGCTCAATCCGAAAGGCTAAACCGGATGAAGAAATTTGGCGGAGAGGTCTACCGGTTGGCTTTGTAGGATATTGACTCGCGTAAGATTTTCCGGCGTCCTGTGTTAGTCTTCAGGCGTTCGGAGAGCGGGGAGGACCTAATGACACGCTTTTTAGGGAAGTCCGCTTTGGTGACAGTGCTGCTCGTGGGTGCGTTTTTGCTCTTCACGCATCTGGCCGCCGGACAGCAAGGGAATGATCCGGGCAAATCGCGCACTGCCGTGCTTACGCCCACTTCCGTTCCTTATATCGACGCGCACACCCACATCTACCAGCTAGACCCGGAAGGCGCGGTGACGCTCCTCTTGAGCGCGATGGAGCGCTTGAACGGAGCGAAAGCCTTCATTCAGACCGAGCCTTATGGGCCGGACAATCCAGGGCGCTGGGACGCCGAGATGATCTTGCCCGCGGTGAAAAAACACCCGGACAAGCTCGCGGTTCTG
>QHXD01000304.1:0-5245 GCA_003223895.1 Acidobacteriota bacterium | reverse complement strand
GGGCCCGGAAGTCCGAAAGAAATTCCGCGACCGCGCTGAAGAACTTCTTCGCCACGGCGTCGTCGGCTTCGGCGAGCTGTCGATAGAGCATCTCTCGCTGCCGCAGTCGCCGGTGAAAGACTATGAATACGCGCCCGCGGACTCCCCGCTGATGCTGCTGCTCGCCGATATCGCCGCGGAGCACAACGTGCCGATCGACCTGCACATGGAAGCTCTGCCGCAGACGATCCCGACGCCCGCCGAGTACGGGCCGCCCAACCCGCGCGAGTTGCACGGGAATATTGCGGCGTTCGAAAAGCTGCTTGCGCACAACCCGCGGGCAAAGATCATCTGGGCGCATGCGGGCTCGGACAATATCGGCTATCGCACTCCGGAGCTTTCGCGCCGGCTGCTTCAGGCGCATCCCAATCTTTATATGGAGATCAAGTACGATCCCGGGTTCCCTGGCAAGGATCCGCCGATCGTCGACGGAAAGCTCAAGCCGGAATGGCTGAAGCTCTATTCCGATTTTCCGGATCGCTTCATCATCGGCAGCGACCAGCACTTCGATCCGCCCGCGAGCGCGCCTCTGGCGCGCGCGCAGCAGAATGCGCTGTTGTTGAATCAGCTTCCACCCGATTTGCGGAAAAAGGTCGCGACCGAAAACGCACTTCGCATCTACGGTCACTGAGGTGTCTACAGAATTCTGAAAATGGAGGGGACGAAACATGAAACGGAATCTTCTTGACCTTCTCATCAGGGCCGGCATGTTGGCGATTGTTGCCCTGATCGCGTACGCACCCTCGGTGCAGGCGCAGACAGGTGCGCCGCATTACGAGGCCGATCTATCGTGGCCGAAGCCCCTGCCCGACCGCTGGGTGCTGGGAGGGCTGGGCGGCGTCTGCGTGGACGCCCAGGACCATGTCTTCATCCTTAATCGACAGGACGTGGTCGAGGGCGACTTGAACGGCGGCAAACTCGCGCCGTCGATCATCGAGTTCGATCCCGCAGGCAACGTGGTCAATTCCTGGGGCGACCCGAAGGTTCTCGATCCCCGCCTTCACTCATGCCGCGCCGACAAGGAAAACAACATCTGGATCGCCAGTGCGCCCTCCGGCATGGTGCAGAAATTTTCACATGATGGCAGCAAGATGCTGCTTCAGATCGGCAAGAAGGGAGTCGTCGATTCCTCCGACGGCACAATCAAAGGCAAGCCGCTCAATTCCAGCGCCGCGATCTTCTTCATGCCCTCGAGCATTTTCGTCGATCCGCAGAACGGCGACGTTTACGTGTCCGACGGCGAAGGCCGCGACAGCAACACACGCATCGCGGTGATGGATCGCACCGGAAAATTCCTGCGCCAGTGGCAGCCCGAAGGCATGACCACCGTGCATTGCCTGTCGATCGCCAATGACGGACAGGTCTATGTCTGCAACCGCGACGGATCGCGGATCCAGATCTACGACAAGATGGGCAACTTCAAGAAGAACATCGAAGTCCCATGGAAGCCGGTGACGCCGCCGAAAGATGGAAAGCTCGTGCAGAGCGGCGGTTCGGCCGTCGCCCTCGATTTCTCGCACGATCCCAATCAGAAGTTCATCTTCCTCATCAACCAGAACAACGCGCAGGTTGAAATCATCGACCGGCAGTCCGGCAAGATCCTTTCAAGCTTCGGCCGCCCCGGAAGCTTTCCAGGTCAATTCAACCAGGCGCATGGGATCGCGGTCGATTCGAAGGACAACGTCTACATCGCCGAAAACCGGGGGAAGAGGATTCACAAGTTCAAGATCGCAGGCCAGTAACGGTACTGGTGAGGGAGATTTTGAAATTGGACGAATCCTGCATTTCAAATCCGAAATCCGAGATATCAGATTGGACTGGCTTCCCGCGCAAGGTTGCGCGTCCAATTGGCGATTTCGGATTTGAGATGCAGGATTCGTTCAATTTCAAAATCTCCTCTCGCCGCCTCACTCCGCTTCAAACGTGACAAAGTTAAGGCGGTGTAAAAGCCGTTCATATTGATTCATGCAGCCACCCTCTTGGCGGCCATGTCCCTTCGGGTGGCGTTGAATCGATGGATGGCTTCACGGTCGACGACCACGACTCCAGTTTTCGTCACAACGAAATGTTGCCGGTCTGTTTCCGGATCGTAACCGATGATCGCTCGATCCGGAATCCGCACGTTCTCGTCAATGATCGCTTTGCGAATCCGTGCGCCCTGTCCGACGCACACTCCCTTAAACAGAATCGAACTCTCGACGCGTGTTCCGGGCGCGATGTCCACGTTTTGCGAAATGATGCAGTGAGAGATATCCGCTCCATGGACTCGTGCGTTTGTCGAGATGATCGAAGAATTGCCTTTCGACTTGTCCCGCAAGAGACAGATCGGCGTCTCCACTTCGGCTCCGAATATTGGCCACGAGTCATCCGTGTAAGGGTCGAAAGATGAATTCCGGAGCAGGAGCTCGATTTGAGACCAGTAGTAACTGTCGACTGAGTCTGCGCACCATTGACTGATGTAGTCATCGTCGTCAACATGCCTGGACTGAACTAGTCGCGGAATAACGTCGCTGCGAAAGTCGTGCTCGCCCGTGGAGAGAGCATCGATGAGCAAGGCTTTTCGCAGGATCGGCACATTGAATACATACGCGCCAATCCTTGGGCTGCCCGCAGTCGTTACGTCAGCGCCATGCGCTACATGAAATTCCAGCAGCTTACGGTAGTCCGTTTTGTAGACATGATCGGATTCGAGGATCAGAACGTAATCGGGCTGCTCCTCGTGGAGGAGGCCAATGCTCTGGAAAACGGCGCCGGCTGTGCCTTTGTATCGCGTGCCGGCCTCGGGAAAGACGCCGGTCAGATTGCCATTCCACCCTAGCGAATCGAGATATCGCGCGGTCAACCAATGCTGATAGTCGGTAAGAACGAATGCGCGGCGAATACCGGAGTTCCAGCAATTTGAGAGAGTAAAATCAATGATGCGGAACATGCCGCCATACGAAACCAGCGGCTGAGGTCGCGTACGAGTCAGCGGGTATAAAGTCTTTCCTTCGCCTACCGCCAGAATAAGAGTGAGTGTCTTAGCTGAAATGCCTTTGTCTGAAGTCATCGAAATCTCCTTTTCATTCTGATGCGCCTCGCTTTATAGACGCGCAGGATCGGTCATTTCGTTTTACGGCAGCCTGGTTTTTGACATCATTTAACAAAAGTCATACCTGCTGCCCCGCAGGCCAAACTGTTAAAGCTTGTTAAGGTGGCAAACCTCTGGCCGCCGGCGCGCGTCGAACCTGTTCGAAATACTTAACGGAGGTAAGATCGATGACACGCAAGTTTTCTTTTCTGATTAGTGCATTTACTCTATTCGTGATGTTTGGTTTTCTTTGTTCGAACGTGATGGCCGACGATTGGGAACAGAAGACGGCGTTTAGCGTCAACCAACCGGTATCCATTCCCGGGCGCGTTGTCTGACATGAAACAGGGCGAGTTGTTTGGCAGTCTGCAGCGCTTGCCGGCCGGCTTGGTGTACGAGCCTGATTTCATCACCCGTGAGGAAGAAGCTGCCCTGCTCAGGGATATCAGCAACCTGCCTTTGCGCGAGGCGAAATACAAAGACTACACGGCAAAGAGGCGCATCATGAGCTACGGAGCGAGCTACGATTTCTCCAGTAATGAATTGATCCCGGCAGGTCCGATTCCGCCGTTCTTGCATCCATTGCGTGAGCGCATTGCACAGTGGGCCGATGTACCGGCTTCGCGATTTACGCACGCTCTCGTTGCAGAGTACAAGACCGGAACGCAGCTCGGCTGGCATCGCGACGTTCCCGAGTTCGAAATCATCGTCGGCGTATCGCTCGGCGGTCGTTGTCGTATGCGTTTGCGACCTTATCCGCCGAAAAAAGGGAGGAGCACGGCAAGCCTTTCGCTGGACCTTGAACCGCGATCCGCCTACCTGATGCGGGGAGAAGCGCGTTGGGGCTGGCAGCACAGCATCCCACCGACGAAGACGATGCGTTATTCAATAACCTTTCGTACTCGCCTAATGTCGCCGAAGGCATCCGAATGAAGCCCCACGAGTAAGAAGGTGTGAATGAATTGCAGGAAAGGGTGTTCCCCTCCTCGGAGAGGCTCGGAGAGGAGGGGTGGCTGCGCCATCAAGAAGATGCTGCGAAGCCTCCTTATGAAGGCGCAGACGGGGTGGTCATTCCCGGATAACGTTACAACGTCAGCATTTAACATAATGACCACCCCGTCTGCGCCGCTTCGGAGGCTTCGCACCTTTTTCTTACTGGCGCAGCCACCCCTCCTGTTCCAGGAGGGGAACACCCTGCCCTGGCAATTCATTCACACCTTCTAAGCGTGGGGACCTGGCTTCGCGCGATATTTTACCTCTGCAAACGAGCCGGAGTGGCAGACGATTGCGGCATGGGTCCAGGGAAAAAACGCAGTCAGTGAAGCGACGCTCACCGGCACACGCGCTTCGTCATTCACGGCCACCGGGAATCCCACTGCCGGCGCGGCCTCTAACACAGCGGGCTTGAAGCTTCGCATCGTTCAGACCAACATGGCCGGCGACAACCTCCACATCATCGATCCCGTCAACAATCGAGTCGTGGGGGAAGTCATCGGCATCGAGGCGAACCACGGCGTGGCGGCGGCTCCCGATGGAAGCCGGCTGTATGTTTCCAATGAAGCTGATCGTACGGTGGATGTGGTCGACACGCGGACGCTCAAGGTGTTCAAACAGATTCCGCTCAGTGGACCGCCCAACAACATTGCGATCAGCAAGGATGGACGAAGACTGTATCAGGCCATCCACGGACCGCCCTACGGCGTGGACGTCATCGACACCGCCACGCTGGCAAACGTAAAGAGACTCCCGCTGGATGGAATGCAGATCCACAACACATATGTCACGCCCGACGGAAAGTACGTCATCGCCGCTTCGGACGATCAGACGTTTACGGTAGCCGTCATCGATCAGAAGACCGAAGAGCCCGTGCGTTCGATCAAATTCACCAACCGTCCCCGTCCACTTGCGTTCCACACGAATGCGGACGGGTCGACGAAATGGGTGTTGGCAGGACTCAGCGAGCTGCACGGGTTTGTGGTGGCCGATTTTGCGACCGGCAAGGAGATCCACCGGATCAAGTTCCCTGACCTGGGTGGGCCGGTCAAGATGCAGAAGGTCCGGGCGGCAACAGGAAACCCCAATCACGGCATCGGCGTCCAGCCGGACAACAAAGCGGTATGGGTCAGCGACAGGTTG
>QHXD01000289.1 GCA_003223895.1 Acidobacteriota bacterium | reverse complement strand
AGGACAGAATGCCCACGATTACAAGTTCAGCGCCGCCGTCCTGGAGGATTATTTCAACGTCAGCCCGGCATGGCGCGACCATTTCCTGGCGACAAGCGTTTTCAATCTTAAGGGCAGTGGCGACCGCGACAATCCTTTAGTAGAGCGGACGCGTGCGGCGCTGAAAATCTGAACCGCGAGCTCGGAGTTCACGTAGTCGAGGCCCACCGCTGGCAGTGCGGCTTCGAGTCCGCGCGCTGTTCTGGCGCCTCCCAGCAACACCGTTCCTGCGATCAACTCACGGCGGTGAGATCGTGGTTTCTTGAAGATGACAACCGTAGGCTGCCTGCGCGGACATCGTGTCCGGTCTTAGAACTTGAACTGTACGTTCAGCCGTATCATGCGGGGGTTCAGGACAGCCGTCGGCACGCCCCCGGGCGCACCTGCCACATAGGGTTTGATGCTGGATCCCAGCGTGTAGCTTTCCGTCAGGACCGCATTCGAGTTGGTAACGTTGAAGAACTGAGCTTCCCCCATTGTCGTGAACTTATCGTGGTGGAAGACCTTGCGGACCCCCAGGTCCAACTGATTCAGCCGTGGCGTGAGCCGGGAACCAGGTGGAACCAGCGTGATCGTCTCTGCGCCCTGTGTCAGGCCGGGGTCAACCAGGCCGCCCGGGTTCGGACAGTTGCAGTCGGCTGGATACCTCACCGTCGGCGTGATGGGCCAGAGCACAGTCTTATATCCCTGCACTTGACCGGCTAACACAGCTCCAGCCTGCGCGATGTTGCCGGGATTCACATTGTAACTCGTGCTGAAGACCGGGTCGGAGTAGAGCGAGGCGTTAACCTCGAGGCCCCATTTGACGGGCACATTGGTCTGAAGCTTGAATTCGTTGCGGTAGGGTATTCCGCTGATCCTGCCCAAATCCTGATACAACTCTCCGTTCTGGTCACAGTACCGGAGCGAGTTGGGGTCGTTCAGGGCGGTCGACAAAGGATCGGTGTTCATGTCGCAACTCCTGTCGCGGATTCGGTCGATGGTCCAGCCGGCCAGGACGAAGGCGCCATGCGGCAGCCGGGCATTCACGGAAGACTCGTAGCCGTTATAGACGTTCGAGCGCCGGCTCTGCGGTGCGTTGGTCTGATGAAGATTGGGCGTTAGGCCGAAATACGCCGGCTGCAAGTTATAGACGGTGATGGGAGTGCCGTCCAACGGATTATAAATTGTGAAGGGCGTCCACGCGGTGGACGGCACGGCATAATTATCAACATGGATCGCCTGATAATTCGCGCCATGGAACCAGATGAAATTCATGGTGACGCCGCGCCTCAGTTCCCGCTGCACGCCCGCGTTGTATTGCCACTGATACTCGCGATGGAAATGGGGGTCGAGGTTTACGCCGTTGATCTGGCCAAACCGCGGATTGGGATTGGGACCGATATCGCCATCGCCGAACCCATTGCCATGCGGATAGCATCCGATCGGATCGTGCGATTGGCACGCCGTGGTGGGGCGATTGAGCCATTGAATCGTCTGACTCCTCTGGGTCATGGGGTTGAAGTTGGTCACAACCCCGGTGGCGATGGGGGAGTTGAACTTACCTATGCCGCCCTTCACCGCAGTCTTGTGGTCGCCAAACAGATCGTAGACAAAACCGATCCGCGGCGACCAGTTTTTGAAGCAGCTCATGCCTTTGATCACGGAGCAGTCAATCTTAGGAAAGTTGCGCGGCCCCCCACTGAAGCGGCCCGCGGGCGCGCTTTGCGGATCGACCTGCGCCGACAGATACTCCCACCGCACGCCCGCCGTCACCGACACCCGGCCGACGTGCCAGGTGTCGGTTCCGTAGATGCCAAGGTCATGATTCAGGCGGGGCTTCGAATACGTGGGCGTGTTGTACACCAGGATGTTCAGTGGTATGCCGTTGGTGTACTGATAATAGGCGTCGCCATTGGCGATGTTGTCTACTTGGGCGATGCCAAAGGTATCCTGTATCCCAAATTTGACCTGGTGCGAACCAGTCACGTAGGTCGCCGATGTGTTCCAAAGGTACCGGTCATACTTCGAGTAAGTGTTTACAGCACCCGCGATACTCCGTGCGTTCAGGGTCAGATCCAACTCCTGTGCGTTGGCAAACCAGTCGGGCGTAAACGGGGTCTTTCCGACGCCCGTATGGTAAAGAATGTTGTAATCCAGCTTGGTTAATGTGGCGCCGGCCTGCACCAACAGTCTCGGCGTGAGTGTGCCGGTCCAGCGGCCCTGCAAAACGTAATACATCTTGGGGCTGCGTTCGAGCGAGGAAACCAGGGGGTTGACATCGGCCACCTGGCCTCCGGTGACAACGTCTTGCTCCTTGGTTTTCCAATCCCGCGTCCACATGGCGGCGAACTTGTTCTTGGAATTGATCTGATAGGTCAAGCGAAGACCGCCGCTGTAAATGTAGCTTCGCTCCACTCCCGGTTGCCCATTCAGGTAGAAAGAATTGGCCGCCTGCACGAACGTCAACTGCTTGCGCCCGCTCAACAAGAACCAGAGCTTGTCCTTCTTGAACGGTCCACCGAGGGACCCGTCGAAGTCTTCGATTCTTTTCACGGCGGACTGACCGGTAACGCCGCGGTTCCGCAGCGTCGGATCAATGTTGCTGGCCACAAACCGCGAGGGAATCCAGCCGAGGAAGAGGTTGCCGTGGGGTTCGTTACCTCCATCGCGAGGAACGAAGTTGGCGACCACGCCGCCGCCGGTAACCTCCACCGAGTTGTTGGCGTTGTTATAGGTGACTTCCTGCATCAACGCGTTGTCGATGTAGATCTGGATTTGTCCGTCGTTCTGCATGGTGTTTACCATCATCCCGTCCAGCAGGTAGGTATCGCGCGCGGAGGGGTTGCCGTGAGAGATCATGTAGGTCTGTTCGATCTGCTGAGATCCCCCCACATCCGGCAGGTTGAGGTGGACGCCCGGCGTGTAGGAACCCATGGACTGCGGGTTCCGCGCCGTGGGAAGCGCATCCATATCGCTGCGCGTCAGCACCTGAGGGCGCACCGTGGTCTCAACGTCCACGGTGGCAACCCGGGCCTCCACGGTCACAGTTTCATCGACCGCCCCTATTCTCATTTCGGCGTCAACGGGGACCGATACATTGGCTGGCACGGTGACTTGCTGCTTCACCGTACTGAAACCCGGCAAAGTGAAAGTGATCGTGTAAAGGCCCGGCCGGACGTCGACAATCGTGTAGCGTCCATTCTCGTTGGTGACCTCGGTGCGCGATCTTTCGATCAGCGCCTCGCTCGCGGCTTCCACCTTCACGCCCGGCATCACCGCGCCTGAGCTATCTCGAACCTGTCCTGAAATAGTGCTCTGGGCCGAAGCCAGCGACGCGAAGAGCGCCACCATTGGCAAAACGCCGAAACAACACCTTGCGTAACGCTTCCCCGTCATCTTTTGCCTCCCTCATGCCCCGCAGGGCTTTGGACTGAAGCAACTTGGCGACACTCCAGGCTAACGTTCTGCAATGTCAACCGGGTCGGCTGGTTCGCGGCGAAGCCGCATAATGATTCTTGGGCAAACATTTTAGACTTGCTCCTGGGAAAATCCAATTCTTTGGCAGCTTATGAAAGCGACAGAATTGATGGCGCTCGGCAGATCCGCTACGAGAAGCAATCGGCACCCGATTGTGTAAGTAGACGTAACCGGCATCCCTTCCTTTTGCCGGACATCGGAATCGAATGCAGGGTCACAAGTGGGCCCTTGCGCTACGGGAACGGAGGGCAGGAGGTAATTGTGCTAACATTCGCTCCGTTAACTCGCAGCACATTTTGGTCCTACGAGGGGGCGGATATCATGCGCATGAACGTGAACAGGTTCATTGGCGCCATGCTCTGGTTCCTGCTTGCCCAGCCTGGCACCCCGCAACAAACTGCCACAACAGCCGGCTCCGATTGGCCGATGTACCGCTACGACCGCGCTGGAACCGGTTACTCACCTCTGGCTCAGATCAACACCACGAACGTCGCGAATCTCATCCAGGCCTGGACTCTCAGCCTGCAGGGTGACGTGCCCGCCGCCGCAACCGCCGGCGGAAGGGGATTGAATTCCGAGGCCACGCCGATCGTCGTGGGCGGCGTCATGTACGTGCCCACCGCGAATCGCGTTCTGGCGCTCGAAGCGGACACGGGGAAAGAAATCTGGAGTTATCCGCTGACCGCCGGAGCGCCTTCACGCCGCGGCGTTGCGTATTGGCCCGGACAAGGTGCCGATCTCCCGCGAATTATTTTCACGTCCGGGCGCCGCCTGATCGCGCTCAGCGCCCGTACCGGCGAGAATGTCTCTGGATTCGGTAAGGATGGCGAGGTGGATCTCGGCATTCCGTATAACTCGGTACCGGGCATTTACAGAAACGTCGTCGTGGTCGGCGCCAACACGCCGCCGGGAACCAGCGGAGGAATCGGCAATCCCCGAGCCTTCGACGCTCGCACGGGTGCGAAGCTCTGGGAATTCAGTTCAGTGCCCCAGCCGGGAACGGTCGGTCACGACACCTGGGAAGGCGATAGCTGGAAAGGCCGCCTCGGCGTCAACGCCTGGCCGTTCTACTTCACCATGGACGAGCAGCGCGGCCTTCTCTATCTGCCTCTCGCTTCGCCGATCGGCGGCTATTACGGAGGCGACCGGAAGGGCGCGAACTTGTTCGGAAACTCAGTGGTCGCCGTCGATATCCAGACCGGCGCGTACAAGTGGCACTTCCAGACTATCCATCACGATCTGTGGGACGCCGACCCGCCTGCGCCTCCCGGATTGTTCGACATCGTTCGTGGCGGGCGGACGATTCCGGCTCTGGCCGTGACAACGAAATCCGGATACATGTATATCCTGAACCGCGAAACCGGCCAGTCGGTTTTCGGCGTCGAAGAGCGTCCGGTATCGAAAAGCGATGTCCCTGGCGAGATGGCCTTTCCTGCCCAGCCGATCCCGGTGAAGCCGCCGGCCCTGGCCCGTGTGAGCTACAAACCGGAAGATCTGGTTTCCGCCGCAGACACAACCGCCGAACACGCAAAGGCGTGCCAGGAATTGATCGACAAGATCGGTGGCGTCCGGAACTCCGGCCCATTCACACCGTTTGGCTATCGCGCGGAAGGCACCCGGCCCGGCAGCACGCTGGTTTTCCCCGGAGGGCTCGGCGGCGCAAATTGGGGTGGAACCGCATGCTACATCTTCGTCGCGACTCAGGACGTGGGCGCGCTCGGCTCGATCGAGAAGGCCCGCGAGGGCTCACCTTTTCTATATGAGAAAACCACTCCAGGCCAAAGTACCTTCGATGTCCGTATGGGCGAAACGAGTTGGCCCTGTCAGAAACCTCCATGGGGCCGCCTGACTGCGATCAATTCATCCACAGGAGACATCGCCTGGCAGACGCCGCTGGGCATCACCGACCAGCTTCCTGAAGGAAAGCAGAACACGGGACGACCCGCATTGGCGGGTCCAATCGTGACGGCCGGTGGGGTGTTGTTCATCGCCTCAACCGATGACAACCGCTTCCGCGCGCTCGATGCGAAGACCGGAAAGCAACTGTGGGTGACGAAGCTCGCGCGTCGAGGAAACGCCGATCCGATAACCTATCGTGGAAGGAACGGCAAGCAATACGTCGCCATCGTCGCCACTGATGCCGTAATGGTTTTCGCGTTACCGTAAGGAACGCGGGCTAAAGCCCGCGACTACATTCAAACCAAAATGTGATCCCAAATGTAGTCGCGGGCTTTAGCCCGCGTTGAGTCACCCTCTTGCACCGAGTCTTGCTGTGCGCCAGACTGTTAACGGACTAACCATGACCTTGCGCGCGCGCGGATGCATGATGTCCCACAGTCTGTACGTCAAGGCGAACGGCGAGATGCCGTGCTGGGACGACATCGGCGAGAAACTCACACTGCGGACACTCGACGAGGGTGCCCTTCAGGATAACCGGGAATTACCGATCTTTCATGGCATTGAACTGCAACGGATTCGGCAATCGTTCATATCCGGACGTGATCCTCATCCTGAACTTTGCAATTTGTGCGCGGTACACGGACATGCAGCGATCGAGACAGTGCTGCACCCTCGCACGATGGAGGTGCTGCACCTCGAGGCTTCCTACTTGTGCCACTTGTCCTGCCGGCAGTGTATTCCCGCCAGGGACCGACGCTCTCTGAAAGGTCCGCCATACAACATGACGACCGGACTTCTCGAAGGTCTGTTGCGACAGCTTCGCCGCGAAGGGGTCGAACACATTCGCTTTATCCACTTCGAAGGACGAGGCGATCCGCTGGTGAATTCGCGGCTTCCGGACCTGATCGAATCCTCGAGGCGTTATTTTCCCAGGTCGCTGATCGGCGTGACGACTCATTGCAGTTATCCATATATGCCCTGGGTCGTTCGATCGGAACTGGATATGTTCCGCGCGTCCATCGATGGTGCCACGCCTGAGACTTATCTGAAGTATCGGGTGGGCGCCAGCTTCGAGCGCGCTATCGAGTTTTTGAGGAAGCTGCGTGACGACCGGATTCGGGTTCGCTCGGCGCTCCGGGTCGAATGGAAATATATTCTGTTCGAATGGAATGACAGCGACAGTGAAATGCAGCTCGCGGTCAAACTGGCGAAGGAACTTCAAGTCCACCTCACTTTTATGCGCACCCACACTCCCGGACGTTCCTTGAGGTTTTCAACCGATGGGAAGCTTCGTCAATGGGTTCGACACTTCGCGCCCGGCAGCGCTGTTGAACAAACGTTTCAGTTGAGATCGCCCAGCGAAGCCTCTACGAGAGCGGTGGTAGCCGACCACGTTGCAGCACTTATGTCGCTGGCCACCGAGCGGATCCGCGCAGGCGATCATCCGGGCGCAGTTCGATGCCTGGCGGAAGCGTTGAAACACGATCCCGGAATCTCTGTCTCCCGGACCGCCGGCATCAGCGAAATTATCCATGAGGCTTTGCCTCAAACATTGGCCGACGCCCAGTTCCCGGCGACGTTGACCTGGCTTGCAGCAGTGAGCCGCGAGATTGGTGATAGCGCAAGTTCCAGCGCACTCCTTTCGAGGTATCTTGAAGTAGCTCCGGACGCACCTGACCGGATGCGCGTCGAGAACGCCATCATTGCCGGCCACTTTTCAGCGCTGGCCATCGAGCGGATCCGCGCAGGCGATCATCCTGGCGCAGTTCGATGCCTCGCGGAAGCGCTGAAAAATGATCCCGGAATCTCTATTTCCCGGACTGTCGACATTAGAGAAGTTTTCCACGTGTTCTTGCCTCAGATATTGGCGGGCGC
>QHXD01000288.1:6430-9420 GCA_003223895.1 Acidobacteriota bacterium | reverse complement strand
CAACCGACCGATGTGACCTGGGACCCGCAGGGCAACATCTTTATCAGTGATGGCTATATCAATTCGCGTGTTGCAAAGTTCGACAAGAACGGGGACTGGATCAAGTCGTTTGGCGTGCCGGGCCGTACGGCCCCCGGCGAACTCAACACGCCGCACAGCATCGCGGCCGATGCCAAAGGCAACATCTATGTGGCGGATCGGGGCAATCGCCGCATTCAGGTGTTCGATTCCAACGGCGCTTTCCAGCGCATGATCACGATCGATGTTCCGGTTCCCGCCGATGCGAAACCATGGATGGGCGCCCAACCGACTCCTGAGCAGGCCGTCGCACAAAGTGGCGCACCGTGGGCACTCTGCATCACGCCCGGACCCGTCCAGTACTTGTATTCCTCCGATGCATTCCCGGGCCGTGTCTACAAGCTGTCACTCGATGGAAAAGTTCTTGGTGTTCTCGGCCGCTCCGGCAGACAGCCAAAGCAGTTCGGATGGATTCACGAAATGGCATGCCCGTCCGAAAACGAACTCTATGTCGCTGAGATTCTCAACTGGCGCGTACAGAAGCTGACCCTCAAGCCCCAGACGAGAACCTCGAACCAGTAGGTGAAAGAACAGAACGCGGGCTAAAGCCCGCGACTACAATTTGCGGAATCCCAGTTCCCAATGTAGTCGCGGGCTTTAGCCCGCGTTCCTTTTGAGAGGAGGAAATCGAGTATGAAGCTCAGACACTTTTGGATCTTTGGGATGGTATGCGTTCTTCTGAGCGCGAATCGGCAACGTGGACTTCGGATTCATCAAAAACACTCGGGTCAAGGAGAGCCAGAACATTCAGTTCCGCGTTGAAATGTATAACGCTACGAATACGCGCAATTTCGGGATTCCCGAGGGGCGCGTAAACTCGTCGAATTTCCTCAACCAGTGGGGAACCGACGGCGGAAACCGCCGGATCATTGTTGCCCTGAGGTACACGTTTTAAGACGAAGAGAATTAGCCGCGAATTACGCCGATTACGCGAATGGGGCGCAAAAACAATTCTTGATGCGCCCCATTCGCGTAATCGGCATAATTCGCGGCTAATTCTTGTGGCTATGACCCCATTTTCGCAGCAACAACGCGGACGCCACGATAGCGAATGCGGCGCCCACTGCGAATGCCACATGGACTCCAAAGGCATTCCAGAGGGCGCCGAACAAGATGCTTGCAGGCAACGCTCCAATCCCCACGGCACTGTTGTAATAGCCGAAGGCTGTGCCTCGCAGATGGGCGGGCACGAGTTGGGCGATCCACGCTCTTTCCGCGGGTTCCGTCAAACCGAAGTAGATCCCGTAGGCGAGAAAGACTCCAATCAGCAGCGCCACGGAATCCACCGACGCGAATAGCACGTAGATCAACGCATAGAATAACCAGCCGCCGAAAATCATGACTCGGCAGCCGGCGACATCAGCGAGTCTTCCACCGAAGTATGTGGCCAGCATCTTTACCACATGGTGAAAAGACCACAGGACTGCTGTCCATGTGGCCGGTACTCCTGCATCCGACAATCGCAGGAGAAGGAATGCGTCTGTGGAATTGCCCAGCGTAAAGATGAATACCGCAAGCAGAAGCAGCCTGAAATCGCGTCCGAGTTCGTGCCAATGTCCGAACGTGGAACGCGGGCTGAAGCCCGCGACTACATTCCTGGGAACGGCCGGTTCCCGGACGCCACGCAGCAGAACGATCATCACCACGGCGGCTGGCACAACAGCGAGCAGAAAGACCTGCCGGAACGACATGTTGAAGTGCAGCAGCGCGGCGGCAACAAGCGGCCCGACCACAGCGCCGCCGTGATCCATGGATCGATGGAATCCGAATGCTGCGCCTCGTTGTGGCGGATCCGTCACGTCGGCCACCAGGGCATCGCGAGGCGAAGTACGCAGGCCTTTGCCGATGCGGTCCGTGAACCTCAGGCCCAGAACGGTGTGCCAGCTCCCGGCGAGGCCAATCAACGGCCGAACAAGTCCAGCCAGACCGTAGCCGGCCAGGATGAATGGCATTCGGCGGCGCGCCCGGTCGGTCCAGATGCCGGAAACTACTTTGAATAATGAGGCCGTCGATTCCGCCACGCCTTCGATGATGCCGAGGCTGATAGCTCCCGCGCCCAGCACAGTGGTCAGGAATACCGGCAGCAGCGGATAAATCATCTCGCTCGAAAAATCCGTGAAAAAACTGGCGAAGCCGAGAGCGATCACGGTGTGAGGTAAGCGCTTCTTCATGAGCGGGCTTCCCGGAGCGCAACACCGGCCAGCCAAAAAAGGATGCTGGGGACGAGCACAACGTTGCTCCAGAACATTCCGGCCGTCGAATTCACCAGTGCGGCTGCCGAGAGCATGAACCCGAAGCATCCCACAGCCACGCCGCTGAGCCAGACCCAGACCGGATATGCCTGGCGTGTGGACCAGGCCAGAATCAACGCCGAGAAACTGTAGAGACCGTTCGCGACATAACCGCTCATCAGGACGGCGGTCCGATGGAGGAGCATGAACCAGTCCGCATGTTGCGTGAGGTCAGGCAATACACCGATCTCTATTGCCTGCGCGGCGAGATCCGGCGCAATGGCGGCGGCAGTAAGGAAGACCACAAGGTTCCCGGTGTGGTGCGTGGAAGCGAAGACCATGTAGAAATACAGAATGGCGATCGCGGCAGCCGTCCATGTGAGCCAGCTGAGAGTCCAGAGCGCGCGGTGGTTCACGAGGAAACTCAACCTGTTTTGAAGATCGGGATTCGTCTCGAGTCCCTGACGCAGCACGACTGCCATGGCCGCACCCGCCACGAGATGAAGAACGAATGCGATGGTTGCTGCTCTTTGAAGACGAGTCATGCTGAAATTACAGCCGCCGAGCGGATAAAACACAAAGACACACAGGGCACAAAGACACAAAGAAAGCCGGCATCAAAGATCATTTAACGCCGGCTTTCTTTGTGTCTTTGTGCCCTTTGTGTCTTTGTGTTTTATC
>QHXD01000288.1:5748-6425 GCA_003223895.1 Acidobacteriota bacterium | reverse complement strand
GGTGAGACTAACCCATGATATTTTGAGCCTGACAACAGCCGCGCTGTCATGATGCATGCCGGCATGACGGCGATGCGCTGACCGCAGGATTCGCGACAACCGAAACACGTCGAGTCATCGTGCGGCCGCCAATCGAGCCGACAACTTCCACTCCGACTGCACCCCAGTCATGACCGAGAAAACCGAATAGTCCGGCAAGACGCCGAAACGTCCCGCTCCAGGAAGACCAGCCGCGAACCAGTCCCTTCCACACCAGCCAGCCAAGGACTGATACGGAGGCATTCAGCCCGCCCAGTTCCGATGCAGTCCGGAACTCGACTCGTCGTGCGTTAAAGAGCGCCGGGAACAATTCATGATCGGGCACGTCGACGAGATATCCCGTACGGCCACCGACCGGCGCCGGAAAGGAAAACCGGCGCGGTTCCGACCAACCTCGCACCGTGTGCCAGTCGCCGTTGCGGCAGAGACTGAACTGTTGACCTACCGACTGAAGAAGGGACGCAATCGTACCGGTTCCCCTCGGAAGGCGATTCCCGGGAGCCATGTGAATGTAAATCGCGTCCACCTTATCCAATCCTGCGGTGCCAATCCGCGCCAGTGCACCCGAAAAGGCCGACACCGTGGACCAGCCGGAACAAATGGCGGGGAGATCCCGGCCGTCGCGAGGAACCAGAGCA
>QHXD01000288.1:0-5722 GCA_003223895.1 Acidobacteriota bacterium | reverse complement strand
GCGAGAGTCACCGGTAGCGTCTGGAAAGGTCCCGCAGCGCATATGGCAACGAAGATCTCCGACAACGCGCTATCAACAGAACGGATATCCCGGAGATCCACCACGCTCCTGCTCGGCACGAACAAGTCGCACTCCGTATGCCGGCACAGATCTTCCACGAGGAGATTTCCGAAATGCCCTGTTCCCCCGACTACCAGAACTTTCTTGTGGACCATCTCGCCCGCAATTTTACTAAAACGACTTTCGTTCGAGCAGCCAGAGGGTCAGGACGAGAGTGGACAGTGTGAACAGGCTGGTTGTCCAGACAGGCCACGACGTCTGAATTGCAGAATTCTGAAGGAAACCGGCAGCTACGGCGTCGATCTCGGTGCATTTGGGCATGATGTAATAGGCCCAGTCGAGCACCCGGTGCAGAAATTCCGATTTGATGTATTCGCCGTAAATCACTTCCCGATTCATCAGCAGAGGCGACAGCGACCAGACACCAAACGCGGACAGGATCGGCAAGGCAACGCCCTTCTGCGGAAGAGTCGCGAGCGCAGCCACGGACAACACCGAAGCAAAACCAAGAGTCTGAATCAGCCCTGCGACGACGAATTGCCACGTGGGCACGCCGGTCTTCCACCACAAATGCGCTGCGACGGGCGCCGTGGCAACGAATGTCAGGAGGAAGAACAGCGTAGCGCTACACAGGAAACGTCCGGCCAGGATCTGCCATCGGCGCGTGCCCTTGGAAAAGATCAGTTCAATCCAGCCTCTTTCCAGTGTCTCAACCAGCAGCACGGACGCTGTAAGAAGCGTCAGCATGAACCATACTGTCCCCGCAAAGGACATCTCCTGCCCGAGCACCACTGGGACGGCGAGCGCATATGGTCCTCTGTTCGTATATGGAGTGAGATCCCGGCCAACGTAAACGACATCAATGCCGTCCGCCGTCTTGCCAAAACCCACAGCTCGATTGAAAAAGAATGTCGTCACCAGCGCGATCCCGACGAGGACGACAATCAGCCGGCGCTGCCCGGCTTCTTCCAATGCGCTCCAGTACGTTGCCCACATATATTCAACGTTCCTTGTCGGTCACAACCTGAATGAAAAACTGCTCGAGTGAAAGCTTTATCGGCTCCACTGCCACGATCGCCACGGGAACCCGGCGCAGCGCATCGAGCAAGTCGTTGAGGTGTGCGACGTCCCGCGGCGTGAAACGGAACGTGTCGCCGTGCCACTCCGCAGGACCAACGATGGACTGCGTAACCTGTCGAACAGTGTCATTGATTGTTTGCACGCGCACAACATACTCGCCTGTCCCTCGAGTGAATTCGGAAGGTGTCGTCGTGCGAGCGACAATGCCTTTGTCGAGAATGACAATCTGGTCGCAAACGAGCTCCACTTCGGAGAGCAGATGTGAATTCAGGAAAATGGTTTTGCCCGCATCACGGAGCTGGGCGAGAAGATCCCTTACCTTGATTCGTCCGAGGGGATCCAGACCGTCGGTCGGCTCATCGAGGAAGAGGACCTCCGGATCATTGATCAGCGCCTGGGCGATGCCAAGCCGCTGCTGCATGCCTTTTGAAAAACTCTTCACGGGTTTCCGGGCCTCAGCCAGGCCGACCTTTTCGAGCAGTTCCGGGATCCGCTTCGCCAGCAGGACAGCATCCACTGCATTCAACCTGCCCATGTAACGCAGAAAATTCTCGGGCATGAAATGATCCGGGATGCGCATGGATTCCGGCAGGTATCCAATCTTCCGTTGAGCGACCGGTTCACCGGGAGAGCAGCCAAGCAGCCTGGCGTATCCGGAGGTTGGCTTGCAGAGGCCCAAAAGGATTTTGACGAGGGTTGTTTTTCCTGCGCCGTTTTGTCCGATGAGGCCGAAGATCGTTGCTGGCTCAACGGCAAGAGAGACACCGCCCAGGGCCGGCGTGCTTTTCACGCGTACTGTCCGAGATATCTTTTGGATAACGCGGACTTCGATGATGGGTTCGGAACGCGGGCTAGAGCGCGCGACTAGACTTTGGGGACCACTTTCTTCCCGAAATGTAGACGCGGGCTTTAGCCCGCGTTCATCCATCCCCCGCAGGGCCGTCATGGGTTCGAGAGCCATCGCGCGGCGAGCAGGAACATACGCGGCGGCAAGGGCCACAACGAAGAGGAGCGCCGCCGCCGTCGCATACGTCATCGGATCCGTGGGCGTGATCTCGAACAACAAATATGAAATGTATTTTGTCAGCCAGAAGGAAACCACCAAACCCAGCACAATACCACTGACCGCAAGCACTCCGGCCTGCCTCAATACCATCTTCACAAGGTAAGGAACTTCCGCTCCCAGCGCCATGCGGATGCCTATCTCCTGCCTCCGCTCGGAAACCGAATACGCCATGACGCCGTAAATGCCGACTGCCGCCAAAACGAACCCGATAACTGCAAAGGCCCCGAGCAGTCTCGCCACGAATCGGCGTGGTGCAAGGGCCTGCCTGATCCCATTCTCCATATTCAGGAACCCTGTCGCGGTAATGTCGGGGTTGTATGCTTTCGGATCGACATGGCGCACCGCCTCAGAAACAGCCGGGAACATCTCCCGATCCCGAAGCGAATACTTCACAAACATTCTGAACCCGGCGTTCCCGCTCTCAAAAAGCTCATCCGGCACCTGCTCCGTGGGAATGTAGAACTGCGCCTGAACGACGATCTGATCTTCCGTCTCGATCCCAAAACGCTTGACGTGATTGACCACTCCAACGACCTGACGCGGCACTTCAAGGCCGCGGGGCGGCGTTCCAGGCAGGTCGATGACGAAGGGTTTACCGAGTGGGTTCTCCCCTGGAAATCTCGCCTTTGCGAGAAGTTCATCGATGACGATGACTGGCGGGGCGCTCAGCGTATCCTGCTCCTCGAAAAATCGTCCCTGGAGAAGCCGAATGCCCATCAGGCGCAGGTAATCCTTATTGACGCCAACCGGTTTCGGCATACCTCCCAAAGTCAGACTTGCCGCCTGCACACCCGGAGTGAGGCGCAGTCTTTCTTCGAGGCGGCGATAGAAGCTGTGAACGGATTGCCCCGTTGGAAATTCTTTTGCCGACATGACGACTCTGAAGCTCGCCACATTCTGCGGTTCAAAGCCTGGATCCACGTTGAGCGCATTGAGAGTGCTTCGCAGAACCAATCCGGCTCCGAGCAGTAAAACGACGGCCAATGCCACTTCCCCCACAACGAGCAGCTTTTGAGGTGTGTATCTTCCCCGGCCGGAACTTGTTCCGCCTTCTTTCAGGGACGGTTGCACGTCTGAACGCATGGACTGGAGCAGAGGCGCGAGACCGAACAGGATGCCCGTCAAAAGGGACACCACAAAAGAAAAGGCAAGCACGCGCCAGTCGACATTGATAGATGCGACTCGAGGCAGCGGACCCGCTACAGCAAGCAGGTCCGTGCCCGCAATCGCAACGACCAGTCCGGCGGCGCCTGCGGCCGTTGCGAGAATCACGCTTTCCATCAGCAATTGGCGCGCGATTCGTCCGCGCGCCGCGCCGAGCGCGGACCGGATGGCGATCTCTTTCTGCCGCGCCGTGCCTCTGGCAAGAAGAAGATTGGCGACGTTTCCACAAGCGATAAGCAGCACGAAGCCCACCGTCACGAACAGCAGGTACAGAGTTGTTCGAATATCCTCATCGACCACGGCGTCGAACAGCCTGGTTACCGCAGCGCCGCGATTTTCATTCGCGGCCGGATACAAAACCGCGAGTTGCCTGGCAATTCCCTGCAACTGAGCTTGCGTCTGCACCTGTGTCACGCCCGGCTTCAAACGTCCGAGAGCGGCAATACCCGGCCGGCGCTCGCGCATTGTCATCCATGACTCACTCACGAGGCCGATCGGTATGAAGCCATCGACAGGCTGGCTCAAATCGATAGTGCCGAATTGAAACCCTCGTGGAAGCACGCCGATCACGCGGTAGCTTTCGCCGTTCAGGCTGACGGTTTCGTTGACAGTCGCATTGAATCCCGTGAAGAGTCTTTGCCAACCGCCGTAGGTCAGGATGATCGTGGGAGGAGCGCCGAGCCTATCGTCGTCGGGTGTGAAACCGCGTCCCACAACCGGCGCCACCCCGAGCATCGGGAGGAGATTTGCGGAGACCTGCCGCACGGTCATCAACTCCCGGAAACCCTGGCGCAGGCTGTTGTACTGTCCGGCCACTCGAAACAGAGCGAGGTCGCTGAAGCTGCGCTGCTCGCGGGCCCAGTCCTGAAAATTGAGCCAGGAAAGCGAATACGGTTGAACCTGGTTCCGCTTCTCGTCCCTTTCGGTGATGACCATCAGCCTGTCCGGATCCGTATACGCCAGCGGTTCCAGCAGAACGCCATTGATCACCGTAAACATGGCTGTGTTCGCCCCGATACCAAGAGCCAGTGTGAGGATCGCAATGAAGGTGAAGCCGGGACTCTTCCCGAGCATCCGGAGGGCGTAGCGGAGATCCTGCATAAAGGGAAGACGGTAAAGCAGCCTTCGTATTAACTAAGTACGGGTATTCGCAAATACGGCCACGTGTGAGGAACCACAAAGACACAAAGTTTCCCGCGGGTCAGCGAATATCAGGCGAGGGTATTCCCCTCCTGGGACAGGAGGGTGGCTGCGCCATTAAGAAAAAGATGCGAAGCGACCGAAGCGGCGCAGACGGGGTGGTCAGACAGGCGCGCCTACGTTTCGCCGAACTGACCACCCCGGCCGCGCCTTCTAAGGTGGCTTCGCGGCATTTTTTGATGGCGCGTCCACCCCTCCTGTCCCAGGAGGGGAATACCCTCGCCTGAGGCTTATTGGTTCATCCCTGCGGCGATTCGGTCGGCGGCTTCTTCGAACTTTGCTCCATTGGCGGGTGTGCTGATCATCTTGTTGAGAATGTCCATCTCGCTGTGTCCGTACTGCTTTCGAAGCGCGACGAGCGTTCGGCCGGCAAGGCTGCGATTGTCATTGTTGATCTCCAGTCCGTACATCGGGAGTACCTTGTCCACTCGCGCTTGAATTTCCGCGGGTGAGGGATTGCCTTCAAATGAAAACGACATCTGAGCGAACGGATCCGTGGCCAGCTGCGCCATTTTGGTCACTCCGGCCATTGCGGATTTGGGTTGCTGCTCGGTGGGAGTTGACGACGGCTGTTGGCGGCTGCAACCGGCGAGGACGATGAATCCGGCAAAGACGATGATCTTTCGCATATTTGCCCGCCAAAGCAAATAAAGGGATAATCGGGGAAGTTCTTACGGAGGGATCGGAATGCTGCGAAAACTTTCCATAGTGCTGGCCTGCCTCGTCACCGTTATGCCCTGCTTCGCGCAGACTCGAGCTTTGACCGCGGATGACTATTCCCGTGCCGAGAAATTCATGGGGTATAACACGAATCCGCTGGTGCTGCATGCGGGTGTCCGGCCGACGTGGCTGCCGGATGAGCGTTTCTGGTACCGGGTGGCGACGGAAAACGGGAATGAGTTTGTGCTGATCGATCCCGCCCGTGGAACGCGCAATCCAGCCTTCGATCACGCAAAAGTGGCTGCCGCTTTGACCGCAGCGTCGGGCACGACGTACACGGCATACCGCCTCCCATTCCAGCAATTCGACTTCGCATCAAGTGGGCGAACGATCTCCTTCAACATCGCCAATCGCCGCTGGACGTGTGACCTCGATGCCGATAAGTGCACGGGCGCCGAACGCAAGACCGAGGCTCCAGGCACGACCTCGCCG
>QHXD01000287.1 GCA_003223895.1 Acidobacteriota bacterium | reverse complement strand
CGCTATATAATCTCACCATGTCTCATTCGCACCTGACATCGCTATTCTGTCTCTCGTTTCTTTTTGGTTGTCGCAGCGGTGCGTCACCCGCGGAGGTCGTGATCCGCAATGGAACAATCTATACGGCGAATTCACAGCAACCAAGAGTGGAGGCCGTGGCTGCGACCGGCGGGAAGATCGTATTCGCAGGATCCGCCGCAGACGTGGCCGCATACGTCGGCCCCAATACCAGGGTCATTGATCTTCACGGCAACACCGCAGTTCCTGGATTCACGGACAGTCACTATCACCTGACCGGCGTTGGTGAACGGGAGCGGACCCTCAATCTCGAAAGTACGAAGAACACCAATCTGGAGGACTTCCTCGAAAAGGTAAAGGCCGCCGTCGCCGCAAAGAAGCCGGGCGAGTGGCTGACCGGCCGTGGATGGATCGAGTCCGAGTGGCCGAATCCGCAGTTTCCGACCCGTTGGGATCTCGACAAAGTGGCGCCCGATAATCCCGTCTTCCTCAGACGCGCAGACGGTCACGGCGCCGTCGCGAACAGCCGGGCACTGAAAGCCGCCGGTGTGGATCGAAACACGAAGAATCCGGATGGCGGCGAAATCATGCGCGATCGAAAGACGCAGGAGCCCAACGGAATGGTGCTCGATAAGGCGAATGCGCTGATCGAAGACAAGATTCCTCCCGAGACCGAAGAAGACCGCGTCAGGAATCTCGAAGCCGGCATCGCAAAAACACTCGAGCAAGGCTGGACCACAGTCCACGTGCCGGGCGGAACTTTCGCTGAAATCGAACAGCTCAGGAAGATGTACGAGACCGGACAGGCCAGGCTCCGGATTTATTACGCGGTGAGCGGGCCCGGCGAAGAAGCGAGGAAGCTGCTGGATCAGGGGCCCATGATCGGCCTGTACGGCGATCGGCTGAGCGTTCGAAGTATCAAGCTATACATGGACGGCGCACTTGGATCGAAAGGCGCAGCTCTGCTCGAGAACTATTCCGACTACAACACGAAAGGCTTCTTCGTGAACAAGCCCGAGGATCTCTATCCGATCGTCGAGGAGGCGCTGAAGAAAGGCATTCAAATCATGACGCATGCCATCGGCGACCGTGCCAATCGCGAGATCCTCAACATCTATGAGAAGGCTTTCGCAGCAGTACCGCCCGATCAACGCAAAGTGAAAGAGCCGCGCTTCCGCATCGAACACGCGCAGATCTTTGATCCAGACGACCTGCCACGGCCTGCAAAGCTGGGCGTGATTTGCTCGATGCAGCCGTCGCACGCGATCACCGATCTGCATTTCGCCCCCAGCCGCCTTGGCATGGCGCGTCTCGTGGGCGCATACGCGTGGACGACGTTCATCGATTCCGGGGTTAAAGTGGCGGGGGGAAGCGACGCACCCGTCGAACGCGGCGATCCACGAATCGAGTTCTATGCCGCGGTCGCGAGAAAGGATCTGAAGGGTTTCAGCGGCGAAGGTTGGCATACGGAATTGAAGGTCACGCGCGACGAAGCCCTAAAGATGTTCACGATCTGGGGCGCGTACGCTTCATTTGAAGAGAACATCAAAGGATCGCTGGAGCCGGGGAAGCTCGCGGACCTGACGGTGTTCTCAAAGGACATCATGACCGTGCCGGAAACGGAAATCCTCAAAGCCGACACGGTCATGACGATTGTGAATGGCGAAGTCGTCTACGAGAGGTAGCCCCAAACGCGGGCTAAAGCCCGCGACTACATTGGGATCAACGTTATTGCGAAAATGTAGTCGCGGGCTTTAGCCCGCGTTCGCTTTCTCACGCCACGCCGCGCCGGGCCTTGAGATCCGCGAGCAGGCGTTCGATTTCGTCGTTCCTGTCCAGCGAATCGAGTTTCTCGTCGACGTTGTCGTTTGCCATTTCCGCCATCGCCTGGCCCATGGCTTCTTCGCTGTGGACCTTGTTCTTCATCCGGTCGAATGTGCCCATCTTCGATTCGTCATGCGCGGCCATGCGGGCCTGGCTGGCCTTCGTGAGGGCGCGCGACCGGCGATGCTTCGCAATGAGCAATTCGCTCTTGGCCTGCGCTTCCGTCAACTTCTGCTCGAGCTTGCGCATCGCCGAGCGCAGGTTGTCGACCTGGGTTTTCTGGTGCTCGATTTCTTCGCCGAAGTCGTGCGCAAGGTTCTTGTAACCCATTCCGCGCTCGATCGCGGCGCGGGCTAGATCGTCCTGCTTCTTGTCCACGGCAAGCTCGGCTTTTCGCATCCATTCAGCGTGTTTGTCTTCGTTCTCTTTTTGCTTTTTCCGCAGCAGGTGCTCGTCCGCGGCCGCGATCGCGACCTGCGTCTTCACCTGAAGCATCTGGTTCTGCATATCGAGAATCACCTGTTTCAGCATTTTCTGAGGATCTTCCGCGCGATCGATCAGATCGTTCAGGTTTGCGCGAATCAATGCGGAAACGCGTTCCAGTAATGCCATAAAAAAACCTCCCGTTACTTAGTCACTTCTGTGGCGGTGCGTCGGCGCTCGCAGCTGCAGGGCCATCGGGCTTGGGCGCCCGGTCGCCGATCTGGCGAATCTTCGAAAACAGTTCCGACATTTGCAGTCCGGACAAGGTTTCAAAGAGGGCAGGAATCTGCGCTGCCATGCTGACTATGTCTCCCGTCACTTTGTTCATGCCGGCGGACGTTCCGTTGCCCGTGGAGACGACCGTGATCTTGTCCACATTCGCGAGTGGTGCCGCAAGCGCGCGCACAACTTCGGGCAGACTCGTGATCAGCTTGTCCACGACAGCGGCCTGGTTGTATTCCTGGTAGGCTTCGGCTTTCACGTTCATGGCTTTGGCTTCGGCTTCACCTTTCTTGAAGATGATTTCCGCTTCAGCCTCACCTTGAGCTCGCGTTGCAGCCGCGTGGCCTTCTGCCTCCATAACCAGACGCTGCTTTTCCGCTTCCGCCAGAGTTTCGATTCGGCGTTTCTCGACCTCGGCCTGCTTCAGGACCTGCGCGATCAACTCTCGTTCGTGCCGCAGGATCTCGGCTTCCTGAACTTTGATTTCCTGCTCTTTTTCGATCTGTTTGATCTTGACGGCCTCGGCGATGACTAGTTGCTGCATGACGTTGGTCTGAAGTTCATAAGCCTTGTCGGCCTGAGCCTGCTGCTTGGTCGTCATCTCTTTGTAGTTGGCCTTCTTGATTTCCAGGTCGCGCTGCGCCTCGGCCTGCTTGGCTGCCGACAGCGTCTCCGCCATCACACGCTCCTGATCGGCCTGCGCTTTGGCGACGGCCGCGGCCCGTGTTGCTTCGGCGCGCTTGATTGCCGTGTCGCGCTCGGCTTCGGCGGCGGCCACGTCAGCGTCGCGCTTGATGCGGACAATGTCCGGCCGGCCCATGTTCGTGATGTACTCGTTCTTGTCGCGGACTTCCTTGATGGTGAAGGAAATCACTTCGAGCCCCATTTTGTTCATGTCTTCGGCGCAGGTGGATCGCATGCGCTCGGCAACCATCTCCGGCTGTTTGACGATTTCCTCTACAGCGAGCTGGCCGATGATGCCGCGAAGGTGTCCTTCCATGACGAGGCGGATCAATCCTTCCCGTTCAGCTGGATTCTTCGTGAGGAACTGCTCCGATGCCGTTTGAATCGATTCGGGATCGGACTTCACCTTGATCTGCGCAACAGCTTCGACTGTCACCGCCACGCCTTGCCGCGTGTAGAGATCCTGCTGCGGCGCGACATCGAACGACATCAGCTCGAGCGAAAGGCCACGGCAGGTTTCGATCATCGGAAAGATCACGGTGCCGTGGCCCTTGATGATACGAGTGCCGCGAAAACCGTACACAACAAGGGCTTCATGCGGCCCGGCCTTCCGATACAACTTTGCAAGCACCGACATCAGGAACAAGATGGCTAAAACCATCAGTCCTGCAATCACCCAGACACTCCCGGTCACACTCATAACGTCTCCTTTGAATCGGTTAAATCGTCCCAGCGGCGCACGAACGCGATTCCTTTGTCATATCGCGTAACGACCACGTCTGCGCCTCTGGGTATCGCCGTTCCGTCCTCGCTTCGCGCTGCTGCGCTGCGCCGAACGCCGGCCTGGGAAAAAGACATTTCGCCGGTTCCGCTTTCGCGGATCGCGGAAGTCAGATGGCCGAGCACCCCGATCATGTCGTAATCCGCGGGGTTCAACGGTTCGTCATGGGCGAGAAGAACCTTTGCCAGGAAGAGGAAAACGAATGAGCCGCCCAGGACGCCGGCCGCAACGGCAGCGAGAAAAGCCAGCCAGAGCCACAGGCCTGAGAATTTTGTCAGCAGATAGCCAACGCCGCCGAACCATGCCAGAAAGGCGGTGATGGTCGAAAAGTTGAAAGGAGAAATCTGCGCTCCGCCTCCATGGCCGAGCCCATGGCCATGCCCGGGGTGTATGTGTCCGTGATGCCCGTGTGCATGGTGCAGTCCGGGCATATGGAAGAAGCCGCCGAGCACCGAAACCAGGCTCAGCGCAAAGCCAACGATGAAGCAGATGAGATACAGATCCGCCCAGCTAATATCGAATGCGCCTTCAATACTTGCAGGAGCCGATCCGCGAGTCCCGGCGTATCGAGAATCTCTGCAAGCAGGATGAAGCATTTTCGAGAGTCTTCGTGGCGCGCCACTTTCAGCAACGCGTCACACAATTCCGGATCGCCGCGGAACGTCTCCGCGCCGTTGATCAACCAGAGATCCAGGCTCTGCTCCTCCGTGCGCAGATCCGAGATCAGTTCGGTGTGGAAGCCTTCAGGGTCGTCGACGAGATATCCGGGATGCACTTTGAAGAACTTGGCCAGAAGCAACCGCGTGTCATTGGTCAGATGCCGGCGGCTCCCATTCTCGATCTGCGATAAATACGACTGGCTGATGGAGTCGCGCGCTTCCCGCTTGATGGCGCGGACGACTTCCTGCTGGGTCATTTCACGGCCCAGCCCGCGCAGCGTGCCTTCCATCTGCCGCAGATACCGAAGTTTTTCACCGAGAGTCATAGGTTTGTGCCTATTGCTAATTGCAATTTATATATTGCAATTTGTGATAAGGCAAGAGAAATGTTTTCCGGCGGGATAAAGCCAGTAAAATCAGCCGCGAAATTACGCCGATTACGCGAATGGGGCGCATCAAGGATTGTTTTTGCGCCCCATTCGCGTAATCGGCGTAATTCGCGGCTGATTTTACTGGCTTTATCCGACGCGTTTACGCGGAGAGTTTCCGGTTTTTCGCCACCAGGTCGGAAATGACTTTTATTAACTTGTCTTCGTCGACAGGCTTAACGAGATAGCGGTCAAAGCCCGCGGCTGTTGCCTTTTCCCGCACCGCGGCATCGGAGATGCCGGTGAGGGCTACAGCCGGTATTGGCGGAGAGTGCTTGCGAACGGCCTTCAGCAGGGCGATCCCGTCTGTCTGCGGCAGCGCGAGGTCGGAGACGAGGATATCGATCCGATTGGTTGCAAAAATTCGGAGCGCTTCTTCGGCCGATATCGCTGCGTAGACCTGGGCCCCCTGGAGTTCCAGGGACAGCTTGAGGAGCTCCAGGGAATCGATGTAATTGTCAACGCAGAGAATAGATACATTGCTCAGAGAAGTTTTCGTCACCGGTGCCTCCTGCAGTGCCTACTGCAAGTAGAAAATTTCGATTTGTTACACCCAATCCCACTGCCTCGCCCGCTGCGGGCGCATTCAGGCGCAGATTTGGGAAGCCTTGAAAACGCGTTCTTGAACAAGGCTCACGATCTGTTGCGGAAGGAACGGCTTGTTCACAATGTCGAATCGATATTTGCGGCATTCGTTCTCTTCCGCTGTCGTGAGTTCCCCTCCGGTCATAATCGCAACGTGAATCCCGGGTTCCTTTTCGCGGAGTTTCGCTCCCAGCTCGATACCGTTTCCGTCGGGCAGGATGAGGTCGAGCAGGGCGAAGTCGATCCTGTCGGCCGACTGGACTTTTTGAGCTTCCGAGACCGATTGCGCAGTGCTCACGCCCCACTGTGTTTCTTCGACCAATTCCAGTGACAGCAGGCGAAGGAAATCGCGGTTGTCGTCAACGATCAGCACGGCCGGCCGCGATACTACGGTCGGTCGTTGCATCGGCGTTGTTTCGAACGTCAGGGTGTCATTACCTTCGCCGAGCGAGACGTAAACTGCCGAACCGGGTTGGATCTTACTCTCGATCACCAGGGTGGCCAGGGGCTGGGTCAGGTAGCGATGAATGGCGCGCTTTAATTCCCGGGCGCCGTATTCGGGGCTGGTTCCTTTCTCCAGGAGAAAACGCCGGGTCTCCGGCCTGATCTCAATGCTGAAGCATTTATCGCCGAGGCGGCTGTTGACATGTTTTTGGAGGTCTGCGATCTGTTGATCGAGGATCAAAGCGAGAGCCTCTGAATCCAGCGGCTGATACGTGATGACGGCATCGATCCGGTTCATGAACTCCGGGGGATACATTCGGCGAACCGCGTTCAAAGCTATTCCCTCGAGTCTCTTGGTAAGAGTCGAGGATTCCGCGGGTACGGACGGCCGAAAGCCCAGCTCGGGCTGCAGTTCTTTCATCATTTCCCGGGCCCCGAGATTACTGGTCAGGAAAATGAGACTCTTCTCGAAGTTCACTTCGGTATTGTCCCCAAGGCGGAGCGTTGCCTTGTCCAGAACGCCCAGCAGGAGACGGCTTACAGTCGGAGCCGCCTTTTCGATCTCGTCGAACAGCACGACCGACAGGTCGCAGAAAGCGCTGGCCGCTTCCTTCAAGCGGTCCTGCGTCAGAATCGGTTTTGTTTCGCGGTGGCCCAGGTAACCCGGGGGGGCGCCGATGAGCTTCGCCACCTCATGATCGGTTTGATACTCGCCGCAATCGATCTTCACGACTTTTTGGGAAGCTCCATGCAGAATTTCCGAGAGCGCTTCCACCGTTCTGGTCTTACCGGTGCCAGTTGGGCCCAGCAGGAGGAACACTCCGGCAGGACGTCCGGCCGGCGCCAATCCCGCCTGATATGTCTTCACTGTTGATGCGATGCCGCTGATGGCACTCTGCTGACCGACAATCTTTTCAGACAACAAGTCGAGGATGCTTGTTGCTCCCACGATGCTACTTCCTAAAGGGTTCGGGGACGCCATTGACTCATTCATGCACTACCTCTGCCCAAATCACGCTGCCTGTGGTTCCAACTCATCCAACTGTTCAAGGTCGCGCCAGGAGAAAACCTTTTCTACATAATCCCACCGGCATAGCCTTTCGCACCTGGGGCAACGCGTGAAGTGATCATTCACATCAAATACGGCTTCATCGATGCAGCATGAAGAAGCGTATAAACCCAATTGCCGAACTCGCTCCGTTGTTTTCATTCGATGCTCCTTTCCGATGGCCCGGTACATGCAGGTTGAGGACCATGCTCAGGCCGCGCACTAACCCTTTTCATACGGCGATGTTAACGAAATGTGTTTTGCCTGTATGTTCGAGCTGTGGGAATTATTCCCCTCAGGGAGGGAACAGGGATGCCCCCGTCCGGTCTTCAGGAGATGTGGAAAAATCCGTGGAGTACTGCGGAAAGGTCTTCTACTGAGAAAGGCTTCTCGAGATATGCGTCGCATCCGGCTGCCAGAGCCTTATCGCGGGCCAGATCCTTTGGAAACAGGAGAGGTGAAGCTCCCCTTTAAGTCCCGCTGAGACATTGAAAATCTGCTACCATTTTTTTGCCTCCCATCTGTGTGTTCTCAATTGAATTCGAGCGACTCGATTAACATCCGTAGATGCGTTTAAGAGCAATGACAAAACCTGGAGCAAAGCCGGTTCGTGTGCTTCTTGCAGACGACCATAAATTAGTTCGGGCGGGTTTCCGCGCCATGTTGGACAGCCTGGGCGACGTCGAGATCGTCGGCGAAACAGGAGACGGCCGGGAAGCGCTCGAACTCATTCGACAGCATCGGCCCGATGTGGCGCTGCTGGACATTACGATGCCAAGTTTGACGGGACTTGAAGTCGCTGCGCGTGTGGCGAATGAAATGCAAAACGTCCGTATCATCATCCTCTCGATGCACACGACCGAGGACTATATCGCTCGTGCAGTTCGCGCCGGCGTGTCCGGATACTTGTTGAAGAACGCCGATCCCGTGGAACTGGAACTCGCCCTCCGTGCGGCCGTGAACGGGCAGATGTACATGAGTCCCACTGTTTCCAAGCAACTGGTCGACGACTATCTTCGCCGCATGGGCTCGGATGCCGGCCCGGAAGAGCAGCTCACGGCGCGCCAGCGCGAAATTCTGCAATTGATCGCGGAAGGAAAGTCGACGAAAGACATTGCCGTGACCCTCGACCTCAGCATCAAAACGGTAGAGACACATCGAAAAGACCTCATGGACCGGTTAGGCATACATGACGTGGCCGGACTTGTGCGGTACGCCATTCGAGCGGGGATCATCAAGGCCGACTAACGGTCCTCAGGGGGATTTCGATCGAAATTCAGGCTTTATCTGAATTGTGGTATGCATCCATGGGGGCGTAACCTGTTGTGATTGGCTGTTACCGGTCTGCCGAATGAGAAGAATCCTGATCGTTGACGACTCTCCGACAATCCGCAAGATGGTTGCCGCTTCGTTGCAAAGCCTGGGGGATGTCGTTTTTA
>QHXD01000270.1 GCA_003223895.1 Acidobacteriota bacterium | reverse complement strand
CCAACCGCGTGCCGGGCCAGCCGCTGTTCAAAGTGGATATGAACTGCCACTGCTTCGATCCGAACAAGGAGTTCGCGCTGAACCCGGGCGCCTGGGCTGATCCCGCTCCAGGCACATTCGGGACGGCGGCCGCTTACTACAGCGACTATCGGTATCAGCGGCAGCCGCAGGAAAACTTCGCTTTCGGCCGGACCTTCCGGATTGGTGAAAAGGGAATGAGCTTTAACATCCGGGCGGAGTTCAGCAACATCTTCAACCGCTCGCGACTGCCTGCGACGGCAACCAACCCGACATCGACCAACGCGCTGGCGACACAGACGAGGGATAAAGACGGAAAGCCGACTGCCGGTTTCGGATTCCTGAACACGGCAAACGCGCCCTCGACACCGGCATCCCGTCAGGGCTCGATCGTGGGTCGGTTCACGTTCTAGGAGGGACTAAAAATTGTAGGCGCTGGCTTTTAGCCGGCGCCTACAATCAACTTGTTAAGTGCCCCAAACAACTCCGGGGGCGATCAACTGGTCAAGTTCTTCTATTTCAATCTCGATCTCGATCATGGATGTCCTCCCTGGACTCAGGTCAGGTGCCCCAACTAACGATCGAGTTCTTCGATTGTGCTTTCGATCAAACGCTTGTCATCAGCTACTCCTCCTAATTCAGGCATGGTCGTCCTCCCTGGACGAAAAAACGGAACGTACAACCTCCCAAAATTCGGCAGGTAGAATTTCCGTCAGCAAATTCCGCACCTAAAATAAGGAGAAGTGCTGTGCCGGAAACAAAGGAGCTAGTTCTATCGACGGAGTCATCCGGTGCACTGCAAAGTCCACCTGGGTGCCCCCCAATATGCCACCAGGTGGCTTCGCCGGCGTACTGTCACTACAGCTGAAATTACTCTAAAAAATGTACTTCAGGCTGAAGCCTTACTTCTGCATCGCGCGGTAATGAAATTCCTGGGGTTTTTCCTTCTCCGACCCGTCGCCTTCCGTGCGTGCTGTGAGAGAACTTGTCATTACAAGGTAGCTTTGCCTGACCATGAGCCTCGACGGAAAACTCGGACCGATTCGCAAAGGACTGCTGGAGTTTCTGATCCTGAAGATCATCTCCGCTGACAAAGTGTACGTGGCGGACATGCTGAAGCGCCTGAGCGACACCGAGTTTGCTACTCAGGAAGGGACACTGTATCCCCTGCTTAGCAAGATGCGCCGGGAGCGCAAGTATTACAAGCTGACTGCAAAAGGAAAGTCTCAGCTTGCGGAGCTAAACGAATATTGGAAGCAGATCAACGCGACCATCGACGAGTTAGGAAACTAACTATGAACAAAGTCATCACAGTCAACTTGAACGGCAACGCGTACCAGGTTGAAGAGAGCGGCTACAACGCTCTCGACGAATACCTCGCCGACGCCGAGGCGAAACTCAAAGACAATCCGGACCTGGTCGAAATCATGGCGGATCTGGAACAGGCGATCGCAGACAAATGCAACCAGCACCTGACGCCTAACAAGAACGTCGTGACCAGATCGGAGATCGATCAAATCCTGATGGAAATGGGCCGTGTTGATGCCGACGCAGGCAAAGGCAGTGAAGCGGAATCGGAAAAAGAGGCGGGCGCGGAAGACAAAACGAAGGCCGGCACAGGCGCACCCAGGCGGCTCTACCTGATCCATGAGGGTGCCATGATTGCCGGAGTGTGCAAAGGACTGGCCGTCTATTTCAATATCGACGTCACTCTCGTGCGGCTGGCCTTCGTCGTCCTCACTATCGTTTCAGCCGGTTTCTTTGCCCTGGTTTATATGGCCGCGATGATCATCATCCCGTACGCGGAAACGTCGGAAGAGCGCGCCCAGGCATACGGACTGCCCTTCAACGCTCAAGAACTTGTCGACCAGGCAAGAAAGCACTACGCGAATTTCAAGAAGGATTCCGAGGAGTGGTGGCGGAAATCCGGACCTGGCGGAAAAGACTGGAAAGAGTGGAAGCGGAGCATGCGTCGAGCAGCCAACCAGGCTCGCCGGACAGCGAGGCAGACGGCGAGACAGGCACGCTGGTGGGCACAGGGTGCTCCACCGCCGAAAATGGATAACGCGTCGCAGATTGTCACCGCAGTCATGCTGCCGGTATTCGGAATCATCATCGCCGTATTGACCGTGATCTTTATTCTCGCGCTGATATCACTCGTCACCACGGGCGCGGTTTTGGGCTGGCCGGTTCCGGTGGGAATTCCGCTCTGGGCTGGAGTACTGATTCTCGTGGTTTTATACAGCGCTGTCATCGGCCCATTCAAAGCTGCGTTTCGCGGATGGCATCGGTGGGAAGGCCGCTACTATGGTTTCCCAGCGGTGTGGGGTGGAACGGTGTGGCTCGGTTGCCTCATTCTTGGCTTTTGGCTCGCTTTCAACTATGTGCCGGAGGTCCGGTATTTCGTCGAAAGTCTTCCTTCCATCCTGAACGACCTCGTACGGCATTGATCATGGGAACGTTAGCGAAAGAGCAAAACTGTGGACACGGCCGTAAGCACGATGATGAGTAACTCGAAGACGCGCTGAGGGACGCGATGAACGAGCCAGAGACCTGTCACGGCGCCGCAAATGACGGCCGGTATCATGAGCGCATCGAAGGCCAGGGAGGAACGGCTGAAGAGGTGATACCACGAGTAGATCGGCACCTTCGATAGATTCACAACCAGGAAAAACCAGGCTCCCGTGGCCACAAACTGTTCTTTCCCTAATCGCCGGCTGAGAAGGTACATGTTCATCACCGGAGCGGCAGCATTGGCTATGGTCGACGCAAATCCGGCAGCAATGCCGTAGAACGACGGACTGCCTAAGATTTGTCCGGACGGATTTCGACGCCGCTGGATGTGCAGGGCCAGCATGATGAGTACGACAACTCCAATCATGGGACGGAGTACTTGTTCGTTGAGACTGAGCGCCAGCGCACCTGCAACCATTCCCACGGCCACCCACGGAATCAGCGAAAAGAGCTTGCGGGCATCCGCGTGCCGGCGCCAGTAGATCACCGCGAAGAAATCGGCGGTGCTGAGAATCGGAAGAGTCCAGGCGGCGGCGTGCCGCGCATCGCCGACCGTGAGCACCATGAGCGGAGCCACCATCGTACTGATTCCCGGCATCCCGGTCTTTGCAATCCCGATGGCGAGTGCGCTGAACAATCCGAGGATCCACTGCCAGGTGGCGAGTGCGGGAATCATATATTCTTCAGCGCCTCACGTTTGCTCAACGGACTGAGTTCGTGCTCGTGCGTCCGAACATAACGGCGCACTTCATCAGGATTGGTCCACGCATACTGCCGAAGCGCCCATCCGATGGCCTTACGGAGAAAAAATTCTTTCGAACCGAGCGACGGCTCGATGCACGCATACAACAGTTTGAGATCGGTTTTTTCCTTAAAACCAAGCTGGCAAATGATGGACGTGCGGCGCTTCCACATGTCCTCAGACTGGCTCCAGCGGAGCATCTCCTTGCCGACAGGTTTGGGGTACCGGCTCAACAGCAACCCGACGCAGCGCGAAGCGAGCACGTCCACAACGTCCCACCAGGCGCCCGTAACGATCATCTCCTCATAGATGGGCAGAGTCTCGAGTGTCTGGAAAGCCTTGGCTTTTTTCCATTCACAAAGCGCGATCGCCGCGTACCGCTCTTCACGGAAACGGGCATTATGCCAGATGTACAGGACAGTCTTGCTCCAGGAGTCCGCATCCTGGAAATCCAAATCTGCAAAGACCTTCCTGAGGACCAGGCGTAATAGCGGCCCCGGCACGCCGTGGTATGGCATTGCCGATTTCATGTACTTCTGCATTTGGGGGGCTCTGCTCGGATCCGCCGCCTGCTTCAATTCCGATCGGAGGTGCAGGAGTAGCGGTTGGCTCATTAGGGGAGAGGAGCTAATTCGGGGACAGACGCATAAATCACCTAATTACGTTTAACGATTCTTGATGTAATTAGGTGATTTATGCGTCTGTCCCCGAATTAGCTCCTACGACGTGCGCAGGTATTTGTTGAAGTGAGCCAGTGTGCGCGACCAGGAAAGCTCCGCAGCGGCTTTGTCATAACGCGGCGTTGTATCGTTATGGAAGCCGTGCATGGTGCCGTCGTACATGAACATCTGGTAGGGAATCTTGTTCGCCTTGAGAGCGGCTTCATAGGCGGGCCAGCCCGCATTGATGCGCTGATCGTCACCGGCATAGTGAATCAAGAGCGCACCCTTGATTTTGGCCACCTCGGCAGCCGGAGGCTGCGCGCCGTAGTACGGTGCTGCAGCAGCCACTTGAGGAAGTCGCGTCGCAAGAGTATTGGCCACGCCTCCGCCGAAGCAGAAGCCCACAGTACCGATCTTGCCGGTGCAGTCGGGAAGCTTCGTCAAATACTCGGCCGCTGCAACGAAATCCTCGGTCCGCTTTGTTCCGTCGAGCTTGGCAAAATCCGCGCCGCCCTTTTCGTCGTCACCCGGATATCCACCCAGGGGTGCGAGGGCGTCCGGCGCGTAGGCGATGAAATTCGCGACCGCGAGTCGCCGCGCCACATCCTCTACGTAAGGATTGAGACCCCGGTTCTCATGCACGACCAGCACGCCGGGCAACTTGCCGCGGGCATTGGCCGGGCGAACCAGATAACCCTTGGTCATCGAGTTGCCCTTCGGTGAAGGATAGCTCGTATATTCCGCTTTGATCCGGCTGTCGGTCTTCGAGACTTGCTCGGCCAAAGCGTAATTGGGCTGAAGGCTCTCCAGAATCGCCGCGGCAGTGAGGCCGCCGACCGCGAACTTTTGGGCGCCGTCCAGAAACTCACGGCGGCTAATTCCACCATGAATATAACGGTCGAAAAGACTCAGAAGTTCAGGATGGAAATCGCTCGCTTTCTTTCTTTCCATGGCAATATCTCCTTTGGATTAAGGTCCTGGTCCGCGAATATTATCACACATACAAACGCGGGCTAAAGCCCGCGACTACATGTAGGGATGCACGCGGCATTTACGACGCACCCGACATTTGCGCGCACCCGGCCCCAATGTAGTCGCGGGCTTTAGCCCGCGTTCAACCAGAAGCCAGCGTGTACGAGGACGTAATCTGAATCGCAGTGTAAAGGCTCCGATATACCGGACACCTGTTCGCGAAAACGCCGTGGACGCGTTCGACAGTTTCACGAACGCCGGCTGAAGCGCGAAGCGTGAAGGCGACGTGAACACGCTTGATTACCAGGACACCGTCCTCGGTCTCGACTTCACCTCGAACATCGGCCGTGAGATTCCCGTCACTTGCACTGATTTTGCGCGCTTCCAGCGCGCCCCCAAAGGTTCCAACCATTCACCCACCCACCGCCGCAACGACGTAGTCCAGCGTTGCGGCATGAGACTCACCGATGGCGTTTTCGTCGACGCCGTAGTGCTTTGCGATGTTCCCATGAACGCTGAATGTTACGGGATTCGCCTCGCCCGGCAGGTATGCAAGGCGCAGCGGCCCTCGGCGACGTTCAATCCGCACGTTCGAAATGTAAGCAACTTCCGACATGGTGTTCCTCCGGGTCTAACTTAGCAGGTCCAGAACTACCTTCCACTCGCCGCCGGCCTGGCGCTTCCAGATGCGCAGATAATTGACTCGCTCGACCGCCTTCGATGTGTCCGCCGGTTTGAACTCCGCGGTTCCATAGGTATAGCCAAGATCGACCGAACCCGACGCATCCGCATTGATGATCTTCCAAACGAAGGTCCCCTTGTTGTCCGCCAATGCGCGGCGTATGGCAGCCTGTCCTGCAAACGGAAAACTATTGTTGCGATACAGGCGCGCGTCTCCGGCAAGCACGCTCAAATAGGTCTCGGTGCTTGTCGAGAAGGCGCGCTCGGCATCGAGTAAAGCCCCGCGTGCGGCCTGAATCTCATTTTCCGGATGGCGCTGCTCAACATCGGATCCAATCCTTGGCGATTCGACAGATACAGGTTTCGCAGAAGCTGCATGGCTGATTCCGATGTCGATGGCTATCTTCCATGCTCCATCCGGCTGCTTTTTCCAAACGGTGACGTAATGTCCAAACCCGGCAGGAGCATCCTGAGGAGTACGCCGGATCTCCCATGGCCCGGTTGTGTAACCGAGATCAGCGGACTTCGCAATGTCTGCAAAGGCCGGCTGCCAGGTGAGTTGCGATGTAGGTGGTGGATTCTTTTCCATCCACAGCTTCCCTGGAACTGCCTGGGGACGGAAGATGATCGAATTGTTGTCGAGATTGGCGAGGAACGCGTCCCGCGTCCCGCCGGCGACGGACAATCGAGCAAATGCCCGCTCCGTTTCAATCAGAGCATTGAGTTCAGACTTCAAATCTCCGGCCAGCAAAAGAAGCGTGAGTGCAAGAACTCTCATCGTTCGGTCATTTCATCACAATTTTGGTACGTCTTGTAAGACGAAACACGCCTGAAGGTCGTCGAAGCTTGAATATGAAATACTGGATGCTCTGGAAAGGGAGATGAATGAAGCAACTCACCGTTTA